>JAESUN010000116.1 GCA_016763045.1 Opitutaceae bacterium
CTTTCTTGATCAACGAATGATAATTTCGAAACTTCGGTAGGCGAGAATCGATAAATCACTTCTTCATTTTGAGGAGTGATGATTTTAAGCGAAAGTTGATCGTTTATGATGCCGGACAGAAATCCCCGAAAAGTTCGTCCGGTGAGAGAAGTGAGAGATACTTCATTGAGCTCAGCAGACTCCAGTGATATCGGAGAGATAAAGAGGGCGCAAATGAGGCACGGAAAGGTGAAGTGATTCATGGTCATGTGGAAATTTCTGGAATCTCGGAGAGTTGTGAAACGATTCTTTTTCGAGCCTCAATGGCTTCTTTCTTTTGAGGCGTATTTTCTAGGCGAGGATTGGCCAACATTTCGTCGAATGTCTTTTTTGAGGCTTCCAGGTTTCCTAGGTTCTCGAAGAGGATACCGCTCTTGAAATATGCTTCGGAAACAAGATCAGTATAAGCCTTATAAAGGGTGTAAATTCGTTGATAGTAAGCGATCGCTTTTGCCTCTTCTCCTTGTTGTAATGCGGCTTCTGCTAACCCTTTTAACGCCTCAGCGTGGACTCGTCCTCGTCCCGATTTGAGTCGCAACACTTTTTCAAATTGAATCGTGGCATCTGTGGCTTGTTCATTTTTCAGGAGGGACTTTCCTATGAGAAGAGCTGCTTTTGTTCCCAGAGGATGACCTGGGGTTTCGCGGTTGAATTTTTCGAGCCATCGGAGTGCTTTTTCAGGAGCTTCTTTTTTATACAAGAATTGAGCTAGTCCGTAAAACCCCATCGCTCTATGCGGGCTTTGGGGGAATCTTGTGACCAACATATCGAAGAAGAGGCATGCTTCTACAGGGTTTTGTTTATTTACCCATTGGCCTATTTTCCCCAGAACCAGAGGATCCATATTCTCAAGAGGAACGGAGGTAATGATTTGTTTTAAGAGAGCATCGGTCTCGGGATGCTTTTGTTGTGTTCTCCTGTTGTAGAGAAAAAGGGTGAGTCGTGAAAAATAGGTCAGCTGGTTTTGATCCAGTGCACTTTGGCGATGAGTTTCCAGCCAAGTGTCAAAAGAGGGGGCATCGTTTTGTTGAGAGAAAATTTTATGAAGGGCGGATAAGGTAGATTCTATTTCGGTGGATTCGGGATTGTTTCCATAACGGTTCAGGATCCCTTGGAAGTGGGGGAATGCTTCCTCAGGTTTTTCGAGTTGGATGTAGGCCCAACCGATCCAGTAAAGCGCTTCGCTTATTCGAGTGGGCGCGGGCTCCGATTTCTCCTCAATATAGTCGATGAAGTGTGAAACTAGAGAGGTATAGTTTTCTTGGGCTTTCAGGATTTTCCCGGTTTGAAAGGTCGCATAGATAAACAGAGCGTAGTTCTCAGGAGGGATTTCCGAGTAAGCTTTCAGTGCCTCATCGAGTTGCGCCCGCCCCATTCGAATGTCTCCCAATAAGATAAGTGCTTCCGAGAAACGGGGATGAAGGGAGTAATTAGTCGTGAATTCCTCAATGACCTTTTGAGCGAGCCCATGTTGGCGCATTGCATAGAGAGTTGCCCCTTTTCGGTAGAGAATTTCAGGGTAGAGAGAATGTCTTTTTTGCTCTTTGGAGAGGAGTGAGAGTTCTTCTAGTGCCTGATCATATTGATGCTCAAAAAAATATGTAAGAGCATGCCACAGACGAGCGTTGACGTTGAAAGAGCCTTGGGGGAATACGTCAGTATAATGGGTAAAGTCTGTTCGTGCTTCTAAAAAATCTTCCAGTAAAGTATGAGCAAAACCTCGCGTAAAAAGAGCTTTCTCACTCATTGGGTGATTTGGGAAATGTTCGATGATTTCATCGAACACTTCGATTGCTTGCGGGTAGCGTCGTTGTTCTAGATGTGCTTGGGAAATAAGGTAAAAAGCTTCGGGCGCACGAGGAGATGTCGGGTAACGGGCCAGAAAATTTTTTGCGATCGAAAGAGCATCTTCCCATTCTTCTAAGCCAGAGGCTGCGAAGATCCATCGATAATGAGCTTCTTCTGTTTGATTAGTGGTGAGACGAGGCGAGGTGGCCAGATGTTCACAGAGTAACCATGCTTCATGATATCGCTTATTTAGCAAATAGGCCTGAGCTTGTCGGAGCCTCAAAGAGGGGGTGTAATCCTCCGCCTCTGACAATCCTCTTAATTGGGATTCAACTCGGGAGATTAGATTTTTGTAGTAATCGAGCCAGAAGCCCTTTCCTGAAGAATGGGCGAGAGGTGCGCGGACGGCATAGGTTTCTTTCAGTTGTTTTAGCCGTTGAGCCTGTGTCTCTACTAAGGTGCTTTGGGGTAAAACGAGGTGGAAGCAGCGAATCGCCTCTGCATAGTTTCTTTCCGTGAGAAAGTGATCCCCTAGTTCTATTGCAGAAAAAGAAAGAACTGCAATTTCCGGCATGCGGTTGGTTGACCAAGGTTCTTCCAGAAGAAGGACTGCTGCTTCTTCTGTTCGTTCCAGGAAAATCGTTTGTTGCAGAGCTCGAAGCCGTGCTTGGTTTCGGAGGCTTTCCGGTGCTGAGCTCCCGCTGATTGATTTGAGAAGATCCAGCCCTTCGGAATGTCTATCCAAGGTAAAGAAGATTTCCGCACGTTGGATTTTTGAAAACTGCGCTTTGGAGATCCCTGGATTTTCGATTTCAAATTCTTCGAGTCGTGCCAGAGCTTTTTCTGGTTTGCCACTACGCTGAAATGCGAGGCCTAGGGAGTAAAGCACGTCACTACGCTTTTTTGTTTCGTTAGGAAATTCTTGCAAAAAGGTCCTGAGACTCACGACAGCCTCCTGAGGCAATCCCGCTTTTAATTCGGCATATCCTTTTAAGGGGAGGATCTTTTTCTGGAGCTGGCTCCAGATCTGTTCGGTTTTGTAGTCCTCCTCAATGTAGTTGAATATCTGTACTGCTTGCGGAAAGTTGCCTGTAGAAAAAGCCTGGACACCGCGTTGCAATAAAACGGGAAGAGAGGCAGGTGAAATCGACTCTGTTTCGGCATGCAGACAAAGTAGAACCAATTCGCTGAAGAAAAAGAGTAATCCGATTCTCAGTCGTATTCGGTTTCGATAGATTTCTCCCCTTATCATTTATTCCCCCTTGAGAGGAGGAATCGCAGCAACGGAGATAGATAGCAATGAGAAACTGCAGGCCTCTCCAGAGGAACGAGAAGGATCGAACTTCTCTGCAAGTGGAAAATAAGGCCTTAGCCTTCGGAGACTCTTTCCCATACCTGGGTCCTGCCGAGTAAGGCAAACCCAATATAACCTCGGACATTTAACTTTTGACCATCCTCACTTACACTGATTTTGCCGCGATAAATTTTTCCATTATCAGGGTCGAGGATTTCACCACCATCCCAAATGCCATCTTCTTCCGTTAATCCCCAGATAAACTGCATGCCGACGATAGGCTGACCTTTTCTATCTCCTTTGCAGTCATCACATTTCTGATTTGGTTCCTCAGGATTGATCAGTTCGATAACTTTCCCCTTCAGCTCTCCGTTGTCTATCCATATTTCAACAATGCTTTTGTTATTCCCTGTTTTGTCGTCGATGGTTTTCCATTGTCCTTTCGGGGAGAGAGCATCGGTGGCAATGAGAGGAGTCCAGCTTACGAGTAGAAGTGAAATAAGGATAAGTAGTTTTTTCATGGCAGATCTTTTGTGAGGAGGGAGCCTGTGCAGGGTTTATTTATTCGAGGTAGTTACGTAGTTTAGGGCAATTGAGGATCGTAATATTTCGCCCGTCGACGGAGATAAGTCCTTCATCGCGAAAACGAGCGAAGGTTCGGGAAAGCGTTTCAGCAGTTACGCCAAGTTGACCGGCCAGGACTCGTTTACTTGTATCCAGTTGGACAATATAGGGATCAGGACCGTAATCCCCTTCGGAGCAATTGCGAGTCAACCAATGAGCTAATCGTGCTTCGATGTGTTTGAATTTGAGGTCCTCAATCAGGTTTACCAAATGCTTTAGGTGGAAACTCATAGAGCTGAGCATTTGTAGGGAAAGAGAAGGACGACGTGCGATGAGATTGGAGAAGTCTTTCTTTTTGACGAGGATGACCTGTGAGGCTTCCAGCGCGATAGCGTTGGCCGGATAAACTTCGACCGTGGTGAGTGTCACTTCTGCAAAGGAATCGGGTACTCGAAAATACAGATGATCTGCTCTTTCCCATCAGGAGTGATGCGATGGACGTTCACAGCACCTTTGAGCATGATGTAAAACCCTTCAGCACAGTCGCCCTCTCTAAACAGAGATTGTCCTTTTTCGAGGCTTTTGAGAACGCAGGTATTTGCGACGTCTTTTAATTCATCTGAGCTGAGGTCGGAGAAAAGATGAGATGCACGCAATCCTTGAGCAATGACAGTTTCTCGGAAGATCGCTTTGGTGGAAGAATCAAGGGGCATATAGAGCTGAGATCCTGATCTTCGGGTTGAGCTACATCAAGGAAATTAACCCAGAGAGGCTCTAGGATGTTCAGTATAGAGGTGGTTGTCGTAAATGATAGAAGTGAATGTCTTAAAAGTATTGGCGAAGGGAGAAAATCCTCTTACGTGTATTCGGGAGGTTGCGGAGGCTCTGGCTTTCGGAGAATCTGTCCGGGTTGTGGCTCCGTTTGAGCCAAAACCGCTGCTGGAAATGTTGGAAGAGCTGGAACTGGAAGTGGTGACGAAAAAAAAGGATGCTTTTGGATATGTCATCGTCTTCCATCGAATGACGGGAAATGACCTCAACAAAAGAAGACGGAAAGATTAACATTCAGATTAATGAATCGTTTTATGTAAGGTCTTTTCACTGTGGGAATGCTGTCAATTTTTAGAAACAGTATTTTATCCAAATGTTAGGGATAGAGGATGAAACCCCTTGATCATTGTTCCTGCTTCGTTGAGCTTTATGCGATTCGATGAAATCGCTGGATCTAAAAAAAGATTTTCTACTTCCCAGGGAAATTGAGAAAGTGCTTGGCACTGGAACGGTGGAAAAGATTCCTATCGGAGAATCAGACTCTGATGTTTTTCGCGTTCATCGTAAGGGTCGTGAAATGCTATACCTGAAAGTAGCTGCGAGCGCAGCAGAGGTTTGCCTGAAAACAGAAGTTGAAAAGTTAAACTGGCTGATCAATTACGTGAAGGTACCACGTATCATACACTATGAAGAGCGTGACGGATTTGAATATATTTTGATGTCTGCGATGGAGGGAGTCCCTTCGTTTTCGGCAACAGAAGACAGAGTTCAGACGATCAAAGAGGTCGCACGAGGGTTGCTGCAGATCCATACCATTCCTTTGGAAGAATGTCCTTTTGTTAATGACCTGAATAAGAAGATAGAGGAAGCGCGATCGCGAGTGAAACGAAAGGTTGTCGATGAGGATGATTTTGATCCTGAAAAACAGGGAAGAACGGCGGAAGACGTTTTCTTTCAGGTATTGGGGGATCGACCAGGCAGTGAAGACCTGGTGGTGACGCATGGCGATTACTGTATGCCAAATATCATTATAAAAAATGGGCGTTTGAATGGCTTTATTGATGTGGAGTGGTTTGGCATTGCGGATCGGTATCAAGATTTGGCTCCTGCTGCCCGGAGTATTGAGAGGAATTTTTCGAAGGATCACGTCGATGTATTTTTTAAAGAATACGGTATTATTCCGAACAGGGAAAAGATTGAGTATTTTAAGCTTTTGGATGAACTCTTCTGACAAATCACCTCCTCTAAGGAGACGGAATTAAAAGTATGAAACGGATGAATATAGGTTTTTTGGCCTCACATAATGGGAGCAATATGCAGGCAATTATAAATGCTTGTAAAACGGGGGTCTTGCAGGCTTCTCCAGTCGTTGTCATTAGTAACAATGCTGGTTCTGGTGCTCTTGCTCGGGCTAAACAAGAGGGGATTCTCTCGTATCGATTCAGCAGTAAGACGCACCCAGATCCCGCCGAACTGGATCTGGCGATATTGGATGCAATGCTTGAACATCAGGTGGATATTATTGTTCTCGCCGGGTACATGAAAAAAATAGGGCCAAAAACGTTGTCTCACTTCTCCAGTCGTATCCTGAATATTCATCCATCATTGCTCCCAAAATTCGGAGGAAAGGGAATGTATGGCTCGCGTGTTCACCAGGCGGTCATCGCTTCCGGGGAAAAAGAAAGCGGTGTTTCGATTCACATAGTTGATGCAGAGTATGATACCGGTCCCGTCATTGCTCAGGCTCGTGTCCCTGTCGAATCGGTGGATACTCCAGAAGTCCTCGCTTCACGGATTTTGCAATGTGAGCATACTTTTTTTGCAGAGACGTTACAAAAGATCGTAACGGGGGAAATTGTTCTTCCGGGGCCGAGGGCGAATGTTCCTAAAAATGCAGTGAGTGATACCGATCCATGACGATGATACTCTTGGATATAGATGATACATTGATCGATCATTCAAAGGCTGAACGGGTTGCATCTATTGAATTTGGTAAGGAATTTAGGGATGAAATTCCCGACTATTTGGAAAATCGTTTTGCAGACAAATGGCGGGAAGAATCACAAAGGCATATTGATCGTTTTTTGCGTGGTGAAATCTCCTTTCAAGAACAGCGGCGGCGAAGAATTCGGGGTATTTTCGAGGATGAGTCTATCAGCGATAAAAAAGTGGATAGAATATTTGAAAGCTATCTTCAGTACTATGAGAATTCCTGGGAGTTATTTTCTGATGTCATGTCTTTCTTTATCAGCAATAAGAAATGTGAATTTGCGGTGCTTTCGGATGGGGCTCAACAACAGCAGGAATGGAAGTTGGAAAAAACGGGGATCCGTTCGGTTTTTAAATTTGTCATAACTGCAGAGTCAACAGGCTTGTCTAAACCCGACCCTGCTTTTTTTGCGAAAGCATGTGCTCTCGCAAAAACTTCTCCCTCAGAGACATTCTATATAGGGGATAATGTCACTAAAGATGCTCTTGGAGCGGCGAATGCAGGATTGAACGGGGTTTGGTTGAACCGTAAAAGCAAGCACGTTGAATTTGATATTTACTCCATTGAGACATTGAGCGATTTTGTCCCTGGTGAAGCAATCCGATCAACTCGGACGAGTTGATCGGATTTCCTCAAGGAACGGAAAATGGAAAATTTATATCATGTTAGCGAATGTGGATCGGTTGAGCGATTTGAACCTAAACCGGCCCCATCCGCGTGGAGTGATATGGGCGTTACAGAACCTTCGGTTTGGGCTATTGATGAAGAGCATCTTATTAATTATCTGCTTCCCCGTGATTGTCCTCGTGTTACCTACTATGCGTTAGAGGAAAGTAAAAAAGAAGACATTGAAAGACTTCTGGGTCCAAGTTTTTCACGTCATATTGTAGCGATCGAAGAGGGATGGTTAGAGCGTGCCATGAAGGCAGATATATGGATCTATGAATTCCAAAATGATCCGTTTATTGTGGTGGATCAAGGGGCTGGCTATTTTATTTCCAGGGGATCTGTGATCCCTGTCGAAAAGCGGAAAGTGGAGAATCCATTAACTGAGTTGATTTCGCGTGGAGCAGAGTTA
>JAESUN010000117.1 GCA_016763045.1 Opitutaceae bacterium
GAAAGCGGTGCAGGCAAATCCCTGACAGGCCTTGCAATCCTCGGTCTTCTCCCTGACACCGCCTCTATTACCCAGGGAAAAATTATTTGGGAAGGTTCAGACATCCTCATTCAAACTAAAAGCTCCCGACGTAAAATCAGAGGCAAAGAGATAGGAATGGTCTTCCAGGAACCATCATCTTCGATGAATCCCACCTTCAGTGTTGGCTCTCAATTATCCGAAGTTCTTAGAGTGCACAGAGGGAAATCCCGAAGAGAATCAAAAAAAACGGCTCTAGCTCTGATGCAGAGGGTTAAAATTCACGACCATGTGCAACGGTTCAAGTCCTACCCTCATGAACTCAGTGGTGGAATGCTCCAACGCAAGATGATCGCCATCGCCATCGCCAGTCGCCCCAAACTGCTCATTGCAGACGAAGCAACCACCGCTCTGGATGCATCTGTCCAAAGGCAAATCCTAGAGCTCATTGCAGATCTTCAGGAAGAATATAACATGTCCCTGCTTTTAATTACCCATAATCTTGGCCTTGTGGCAGAAATGGCAGACAGAGTGCTCGTCATGAAACAGGGAAAGGTCATCGAAACAGCATCTGTTTATGACCTATTCAAAAAGCCAGAACAAATCTATACACGTGAACTCTTAAAAGCCTGCCCAGGACTGAGTAAAAACTGATGCAAGAATTTCACAAAAAGGACAACCTGCTGGAAATAAAAAATCTCAGCAAATTCTTTCCACATACAGATGCTTGGTGGAAAGGAAGTAAAAAGCACTTCACGGCAGTAGATAATGTCAGTTTTTCGATTCAAACCGGTAAAACGATGGGACTTGTCGGCGAAAGCGGTTCAGGGAAATCGACTCTGGGTCGAGCTCTCATCAGACTAATAGAACCAGACAAGGGAAGTATTCTCTTCAATGACCCCAAGGGCCATTCAATCGATTTAACAACAGTATCACTACCCGACTTCCGAGCTTTTCGCCAACGTCTCCAGATCATTTTCCAAGACCCTTACCACTCTCTCAACCCTCACAAACCAGCCTGGCAGATAATAGGAGAAGGCCTTATCGCCCAAAGAAATCACAAGACAGCTGAAATCCGAGAAAGAGTTTCTTCACTCCTTAAAAAAGTAGGGCTGCCCAGTGAGTATATGGATCGCATGCCCAATGAGTTTTCAGGCGGCCAACGCCAACGCCTAGCTATCGCACGATCACTTATCCTCGATCCCCAATTTATTGTTTGTGATGAAATCACCAGCGCACTCGATGTCAGTACCCAAGCACAGATACTCGACCTCCTCCTCGAGATCCAAGCATCCACAAATATTACGTTACTTTTCATCTCTCACGACCTTCATGTTGTTTCATCGATTAGTGATGATGTGATCGTGATGAAAAAAGGACGTATCGTCGAACGCGGATCCCCTCAAAAACTTTTTAACGATCCTTCCAATGAATACACAAAGGAACTGGTTCGCTCACTGCCAAATCCAAATCCCGAAAAACGAAGTTTCCGATCTAAAGCATCTCACTAGAGTTCAAAATAGACGTTTATACGTCACATAAAACTATTTTTTTCTTTCGGACCCCTTGCATCAGCTCTCAACCACTGAAGCAACTCGCGCAAAGCGTTCGATCGATGGCTGATCCGGTTTTTTACTTCCAGACCAAGCTGGGCGAACGTCCTTGAATACCCATCGGGCTGAAAGAGAGGATCATAGCCAAAACCCGAAGATCCTTTCTTTTCCAAAGTAATACTCCCTTGGCACTCTCCCATAAAGACATGTTCTTGCCCCCCAGGCCCCAGTAAAACGAGAACACACTTAAAAGCCGCCCTCCGGGTTTCGGGAGAATTCCCATGCATCAGAGTAAGGAGTTTTTCATTATTCGTCTCGTCTGTAGCGTTTTCACCAGAAAAACGTGCAGATTTCACTCCCGGAGCACCGTGTAAGCACTCAACGCATAATCCACTATCATCAGCCAAAGCCCAGGAATCTTCCGGTATTAACTCTAGTAAAGCTTCCGCCTTCTTACGCGCATTACCTTCAAAGGAATCTTTATCCTCCTCCACAAAGGGCATCCCTCCAACCAAAGCGGCACTCTCTAAAGTTACTTCAAGTGCTTTTGCAGCGAGTAACAGACCTATTTCTTTTGCTTTATTCGCGTTACCTGATGCCAAGTAAATATTCATCAACATTCATCTCTCCAGGATACCTAACAAATCCTCGAACTAGTTGATCGTCCGCTAGTATCCGATGTCTGACTTTTTCAAGACGAATAGCCTGATCCAATCGATACGTTTTCAAACCACTATAAGCATTTTTGCCTTTTTCATCCGCAAGAATTATCGGAGCTCTATAGGAAAAAAGATAATCGAGATTTTTATCTCTCATAATTCCGGCAATCAAACGAGGCCCTCCCTCAAAATAAACTCCGGTAATTTTTTCCTGGGTACAGCGCGCGCGAAAAGCTGGTATCGGCACTCGAGGAGTTTCTGACGGCAACACCCAAACTCGAATCCCTTCATTCTCCAACATTCGAATATATCCACTGCCCGCATGACTAGATGTCACTACAATGGTACGTTTTCGGAATCGATCACTGTAAAGAGCGAATCGTTCCTTTTCCACCGCTGTTGTGAGTAGCCCATCAAAAACAAACCGTGTCGGGCACCATTCTTTCTCTCCTGGAATTCGACTCGTTAGTTTTGGATTGTCCGCAAAACAGTGCCCGTCCCAACTGCTATCGCAGGAAAGAAACGACGCCAATACATCACATCCAACCGAGCCTCTTTACCCGTTATCCACTTGGAATGACCACTACGTGTCGCGACATATCCGTCAATAGTTGTCGCCGTTTTGGTAGCAAAAAAAGGAGTGCCCTGTTCCTTCCAATGATTGTAAATCAAATTCAAATCTTCGCAATCATCTGTCAAAATCCTCGTTTCGACGCTAACGCCACCCTCCTTCAATTTATCCAAACCTCTCCCAGCATGCATCGGATTTGGGTCAATCGCTCCGAGAATAACATGACGAATCCCTGATTTCAGGATAGCATCAACACAAGCACCTGTGCGGCCCTCTGTCGAACAGGGTTCTAACGTACAAACCAGCGTAGCATCTTTTTTTGGGCGCCGCCCAAGTTGACTCAACGCATTGACCTCTGCATGCGCCCCTCCATCCTTTTCATACCATCCCTCTGCAACAACTTTACCCTTCTCAACGATCAAAGCCCCTACCATAGGGTTGTCAGGATGTGTCATTCCCAATCCCTTTCGTGCGAGATCGAGCGCGCGACGCATCAATTCTTCTTTTTGAACATCAGTCATTGAGCTTTCACATGTGGATTTGATTTCATTTCGAAGCCGACAGAAGTATCAGGTCCGTGCCCAGGATAAACAATCGTATTTTCAGGCAACGTATAAATTCTTTCACGGATTGATTTTTCCAGTTCAGCGAAATTTCCGTTCGGAAGATCTGTCCGACCGATACTTCCTCGAAACAAAGCATCTCCGACAAAAGCGATTCCCTTTTTTTCAAAATAAAGAAGAATATTTCCAGGACAATGCCCCGGAACATGTCGAATCTCCACCTTTTGGCTCAATACGTCTAAAACCTGCCCTTCAGACAGCTCTTCATCAATATCTGCTCCTTCTACCTTTACCCCCGGTGGAAGAAAACGCCCCATGGTTTCTGGAGTTTCGATTAAAACGCGGTCGTCGGGATGAGCATAAAGTGTCGCACCTTTAGATTGAATCAAAGCAGCATCTCCCGTGTGATCCCAATGTCCATGCGTCAAAAAGAGAGCTGTGAGCTTACATTCTTCCTCTTTCAGAACAGACTCCACCAACGGCCAGAGATCATGAGGAGCATCAATCAAGACGGCTTCTCCTTTTTCCCTATCTATTAACAAATAGGCATTTGTATCAATGTAACCAGCTGGGAAAATCCGAATATCCATTCCCGCTTTGATGTAAAACCACCCAAAATAATGCAACGGCAAACTCATCTAAACTGCTCAATTGAAATCTTTCTGAAAAATTCCCTTTATTCTTCCCTTTTTATATTCAAATCTGGAGCCTTATGGAGTCTATCAAATTCGCAGTTCTTCCCGGTGATGGAATCGGCCCTGAAGTCATGACAGCAGCGCTTCAGGTCCTTCAAGAAGCAATGGCCTCAACAGGCATCCAACTTGACTATCAGGAAGCAGATGTCGGTGGTATCGCCATTGATACACATGGATCCGCCTTACCAAAGGCTACACTCGACCTCTGCGGAGAAAGTGATGCAATTCTTTTTGGTTCAGTCGGAGGTCCTAAATGGGAAAACCTTCCTCCTAAAGAACAACCAGAAAGGGCCGCCCTCCTTCCACTGAGAAAGCACTTTTCCCTCTTTGCAAACTTACGCCCGGGTCTTCTTTTCAAAGAATTGACTCCAGCCTCTCCCTTAAAAGAAGAACGGATTCCAGATGGTATCGACATCCTATGTATCCGTGAACTCACCGGAGGCATCTATTTCGGTCAACCCAAAGAAACCACAACACTGCCCGATGGGGATATCCAGGCTCTGGACACAATGGTCTATCGGAAAAGTGAGATAGAACGCATTACAGAGGTCGCAATCCAAGCCGCAAGATCTCGAGGCAAACGCCTCTGTTCTGTCGATAAAGCCAACGTCCTTGAAACATCTGTCCTCTGGAGACAAGTCGTCACTGACTATATCACCAAGAACGCCCCTGAAATAGAGCTCAGTCACCTCTATGTGGATAATGCGGCCATGCAGCTCGTCTGCGATCCAAACCAATTTGATGTCCTCTTTACTGAAAATATGTTTGGAGATATCCTCTCCGATGAAATGGCCGTGATCTGTGGTTCCCTCGGAATGCTTGCTTCAGCCAGTCTTGGTAAATCGCACAACAAACATAACAAACCCTTCGGACTCTACGAACCTGCTGGTGGAACAGCGCCTGACATAGCGGGGAAAGGAATAGCAAACCCATGTGCCCAAGTTCTTTCTGCCGCATTAATGCTACGCTTCAGCTTTGGCCTCGACGCCGTGGCCGCTCAAATTGAGGCTGCCGTCAAAAAGACAGTTACCGGCGGAACACGAACCGGAGATATCGCTTTCGGAAGCACCGCGGTTGGAACCGAAGAAATGATAGCAGCTATTATCAAAAACCTTTAAGGAAAAGACGTCACATACAAGGCAACTTTATAGTTTACCAAAAACCGATCCCACTAAATCAGATGACTTCTACCGAACTCAGACAATCCTTCCTCGATTTTTTTGCTGCAAAGAATCATACCATCGTTCCGTCAGCTTCTCTTATGCCAAGCTCACCGAACCTGCTTTTCAACAATGCAGGCATGAACCAGTTTGTCCCCTACTTCCTGGGTGAGCGGAAAGCACCTTACAAGAGAGCCGCCGACACACAGAAATGCATTCGGGCTGGAGGAAAACACAACGACCTGGAAGACGTCGGATTTGACACATACCACCATACCTTTTTCGAAATGCTCGGGAACTGGTCATTCGGTGACTACTTCAAGGAAGAAGCCCTCACTTGGTCATGGGAACTTTTAACCAAGGTATGGAAACTTCCCAAAGAAAGAATTTACGCAACCGTCTATCAACCGGAAGACGGAGGCCCAGGAGAGTTTGACGAAGAAGCGTGGAATATCTGGAAGAGAATATTTGAATCCGAAGGACTCGACCCTGCTATTCACATTAAAAAGACCTCCGAATGCTTCTGGCAAATGGGAGAGACTGGGCCTTGTGGCCCTTGCAGTGAAATCCATCTGGACGCTACCGAAAAAGGAGATACCCAAGGAAGTCTTGTTGATGGAGACTCTCCCTACTGCATGGAACTTTGGAATAATGTTTTTATTCAATTGAATGCCAAAGAGGACGGAAGTTTTGAGCCGCTGACAGAAAGACATGTCGACACGGGCATGGGATTCGAACGGGTCTCGGGAATAATGGCTACCACCAAAAATTTCACAGAATTTAAAACAGCGCCCTCTAATTACGCCAGTGATCTTTTCACCGGTATTTTCCAGACGATAACAGATCTTTGTGGAAAAGAATACAAAGGAACAATCCCTGGTTCTAGAGAGAATCAAAGCGAGCAGGAAACCATCGACATCTCTTTTCGGGTCTTAGCAGACCATGCACGTACTGTCACAGTCGCTATCGCGGATGGAATTTTACCTGGAAACGAAGGACGAAACTATGTCATCCGAAGAATCCTGCGCAGAGGGATTCTTTATGGGAAAAAGATCGGCTTAGAGATCGGTTTCTTTGAAAAACTCATCACTCCAGTCATCGAAAAACTAGGTCCAATATTTCCGGAAATAAAAGAACAAGAATCAATCATTCACCGAATCATTCGCTCTGAAGAAGAAGCTTTTGGCCGGACACTTGACCGCGGATTACAGCTTTTTGAAAAAGCAGCAAACAATGGGGTAAAACTCTCAGGTAAAGACGCTTTTACCCTATATGATACATACGGGTTCCCTCTCGATCTGACGCAGCTTCTTGCCACCGAAAGAGGCTTGGCCATCGATCTGGTTACGTTTAATACATTAATGGAAGAACAGCGACAACGAGCCAGGGCATCTCAAAAGAAAACAGCTATCTCTGTTTCCACTGACGAAGATAACAGTTCAGCTACCCTCTTTACAGGGTATACGCTCAAAACAAACCCCGTTGAAACAACCATCGTGGATTTCATTTCTAGCGGGAAAGACCATTTCATCGTTTTTTCAGAGACACCCTTCTATGCAGAAATGGGAGGACAAACCGGTGATAGCGGAACAGTCACTATCGATTCCAAGCGCTTTCGGATCACTGATACTCTCCAAGATAAAAACAATCGTTTCCTACATAAAATAATATGCCAGGAAGGCTCCGAAATCTCTGAGCTAAAAACGGATGACCTTCGCGGAAAAACAGCTACGCTCCAGCTGGATACAGATCGTCGACGTTCCATCCAACGACACCACACCGCTACTCACCTGCTCAATTATGCACTGCGAAAAGTCCTCGGAACCCATGTTCAACAAGCGGGATCTTTGGTAACAGATAATCGATTACGCTTCGATTTCTCACATTTTGAAAGTATCAAAGAAGATGAACTTCAACGTATCGAAAATATCATCAACTCATGTATTCTCGATAATGCTACTGTCAAAACCTTCGAAACTGATTTCGATAAAAAGCCGGACAACTGCCTAGCTTTTTTTGGCGAAAAATACGGTAACAAAGTGAGAGTCGTCGACATAGGAGACTACTCCGTTGAATTATGCGGGGGAACACATGTTTCGACCACCGGAGAGATAGGGCTTACTAAGATCGTCAGTGAATCGGGTATTGCTGCAGGGACTAGACGTATTGAAGCTGTCGCAGGAGATGCCGCAATTGAATGGATTGACGGCATTCACGAGAAGGTGAAATACGTCTCCCAAAAATTAGGAGCCTCCATCAGCAATCTCGAAAAAAAGCTCGACCAATTCCTTGAACAAAAAGCTCAAGCCGAGAAGAGCCTCAAAGGAATTCAACAAAAAGAGTCCGCTAATCTCTCTGCTGAATTAGCTCAGAAAGCTGAACTGCGAGATGGTATCACCCATGTCATCGCAAAAGTTTCAGTCGAAAACCCAGGAGAACTAAGAGCTCTGGGTAATCAAGTCCTTTCCAAGCTGGATAATGGAGTCGTTATTTTAGGGGCTTCCATCGATGGGAAAGCCAGTATCGTTGCTTTTTGTTCAGCAAAAGCTATCTCTGCAGGTATCCGCGCTGGAGATCTCATCAAGTCAATCGCACCTCAACTCGACGGAACAGGTGGAGGAAAACCGGACTTCGCCATGGGTGGAGGAAAAAGCCCCGAAAAACTGGAGACAGTTCTATCCAACATCTAATGATTCAGAAATAGCGCTATGGTAGCTATATAGAGAGGCCCTTATGGGGCCTTTTCGGAATCAATCAATCGAGACCATCCCTCATCATCATTGGAGCGATAGAAACTGTAATTTAGATCCATGTACGTAGCGGCTTCTCTAGCATGGATCTGCTTCATATTTCGCGTTCGATATCTTAACATTGCAACAGCCCCCATAACTAATCCTCCTAGTGCACAGCTGATCGATAGAAAAAATTGAGCTTGGCTAAAAACAAACGTGGCATACGAAACTTTTTCACCAGAATCAGATAACGTCTGAATCCAAAGCCCTCCCGCAACAAAGGAAAATAGAACAGCATACACGATACAAGTGATTGGATTATCCGCAGCGAACAAGCTCCTTCGTTTAAAATGAATCACATTAGGAACAACTTTCGCTAGGTTTTGTAAACGTTCATTCGAAAGAGGATCATCCCGACGAGGAAGAAATCTTCGATACCCTCGAAAAGAATGGGAAAAGGAATGGTAGCTCTTGGCAAAAGAATCGTTTCCGGCCAACACGGACTGAACTAAGGGATTTGATTGTGATATAAGTGATTCTATAGATTCACGTTTCTGGGTAACAATTCTTTTCGCATCCAAGTCCCCCAAGCCACCTGCCACATAGGCTCGATCGAGCTCTTTAAAGATAGTATACTGATTCTGATCCATACCTATAATAAGTATCCGCAATACAGAGACATTCTCAAGCTTCTAATCCCAACGCCTTATCTGGGATAAAACAGACCTACTTTAATTTTCAATAATCTCGTAGATCTCAATCAAGCCCACTCCAGGAATAGACTCCTGGCCAGATTCTTCATCTTCAAATGGCTTCACAATGACCGTATATATCCCTGGATCCAAATCGATTAGAATAACCGATTCTCTCCGATCGGAGGGACCAAATCCACTCGCTAAAATCGCATCTGTTTGAGGGCTATAATCCCAGTCATCATTCTCCAAAAGAGCGATGCCATCTTTATCATGCAGTGTTATCACCGGATCAAAAAGAGCATCTGCAACTCCTTGGTTCAACAGGCTCGGACCAATTCCTCTAATAATAATCCGTTTCGTTTCGCCTGGATTCCCCTGAATAACGAGACCACCGATCATAACATTTTCTCCTGTCATCACTTGCCCCCTTGTGGAAAGAGCCGTCAAGTCAGGACCACCGCTTCCGATCTCATAGATTTCGACCAGAGCAACCCCGGAAGCGCTACCCACGCCTTCAACATGGGCTGTATAGACCCCCGGATCCAAATCGATTAAAATGGCTGATTCAAGATCACTAAACGGAGAAAACGGCGTTGCTAGAATATCTTCAAAATTCGTATTTGTCCGCCACCCCTCATTTTCAGCAATAATATTCGAACTTGAAAACAATGTCACCTTTGTCTCTGCCAAAGCATCTGCCACTCCAAAATTGAGTAAGCTAGGACCGACACCGCGGATTAAAACTGTTTTGGGATCACCGGGCCCCACTA
>JAESUN010000118.1 GCA_016763045.1 Opitutaceae bacterium
CGAGGCCTTTAATGCGTGCGTAACGCATATTGTTCGTTGAGGAGGGGTGGAGGGCTCTTCCGTTGAGAGGAGGGCGTTTTGCGCCGATGGCTTCTTCTTCGTAGGTGAGACCTATTTCTCTCCGCCATGCATCCAGGGTTCTCATGTTTCCAAATGTATCGCCCCAGCTCATCGCTTGAGTTTCTGACTTTCCGGCATGAATCGCTTCAGCCACAGTATCAGCTTCGATCGAGTAGAGACTAAGTCTTTCATCTCCCGAAATTAATTGAGAGTCTTCACCGTTCTTTCTTACCTCAATTGTCCATGTGCCGCCATCCTTGGCAACGAGCCAAGGGGATGCGATATGGATGGACCCTTTTGATCCGTAGACAACGGCTGTATTGTCCTGGTTGAGCTGGGTGCTGGTGGAAACTTCAGCGATAAGACCGTTTTTAAATTTTAAAAGAGCGGAGGCCCATTCGTCGACGCCAGTTGCTCCCAGATGGGAAAATCCTTTTACGGCGATGGGTTCATCATACTCTTTTCCTTGAATAATACCTGCGACCAGACGTGCGAATGACACGGGGTAGCAGCCTACATCCAAAATACCACCACCACCGAGTTTTTGGCTAAAGAGTCGACTATCGGCATCGAAATCACAGTGAAATCCAAAGGTTGCTTTAATCAGTCGCACATCGCCGATTACGTTCTGTTTGAGCAGTTCGATCAGCTTTTGAGTTTGTGGATGACAGCGATACATGAACGCCTCCATGAGGAAAACTCCGTTTGCTATGGCGGCTTCGACAACAGCCATGGTATCCGAATGATTAAGAGTTATAGGTTTTTCACAGAGGATGTGCTTACCGGCTTCAGCACATCGAATCGCAATCGTCGCGTGGGTGGGGTGAGGTGTTCCAATGTAAACTGCTTGAACATGGGGATCTTTTAACAGTTCCTGATACGAGTCATAGCGTTGAGGGACGTTAAACTTGTCTCCAAAGGTATCTGCAGATGCTTTTGTTCTACTGGAGATGGAGGTTAATTGTCCAGTGGTTGAGTTGATAATTCCCTTGGCAAAAGTGCTTGAGATATTGCCTGTTCCTATAATGCCCCAGTTGAGTTTTGTCGTCATAGATGAAATTTTTAAGTAACCTTTCCGGTGTTAGACTTTTTTGGAAGGCTGTCGAATAAGAAGAGAGTTCAGGTCTTTTCGCACTCTTGTCATGGCAAGGCCGTCTGAAAACAGATAGAAAAAAACCCCGGCCAATACGAGATTAGTCGGGGTCGATAAAATGAAGCTGTGTTGCTTACTCTTCTGGAGTTGTTTTCTTCAGACCTGTAACGCGATCACCGGGCTTCCAGTCTCCGCGTTTTTTGAGTAGATCAACGCGTTCAAAACGTTTGAGAACGTTGCGTTTAATTAGCAAGCTGCTGGAGGATTTGAAACTGGGATGTTGGGACATAATTCAACTGTGTTTTTCGGGCTCTGTCTTTTAAAGGGAACCTACTTAGGTAGATCTTTGGCCCAGTTCAAGTACTTTTCTGAAACTTCTGTTTCTTTAAGAACAATCCATTGGGGTGTCTTATAGGAATGGTTCTCGTCAATAAAGTGCTCAAGCTCTGTTAAATGGGGAGGAAGGACCTTGAACGTGATTCGAAATTCGGTCGATCGCTCTATCTTTCCTTTCCAGAGATAAAAGGATTCGATGGGGCCTTCCACTTGAGCGCATGCTGCTAAATGGAGTTTGATCGATTGGTGGGCGAGGAAATCAGCTTCTTTTTGTGTGTCTGTGGTCGTCCATGCGATAAAAAGGGATGAGGAAATCATGATGTTGAGAGGGGTGTTTTACTCTTGCTGTCGAATGTTTCTGAAATAATAACTTGACCTGTGCGGCTTAGAATTTAGGAAAAACCGTTTACATCAACCTTGGAGGCCCTGTTTTGAGAGACGAATATTTACAAGAAGCTTATAAAGTAATTCCTGATGCGGGACTATTAATCAATGTCGTTTCTCGACGGGTTAAGCAGTTACGGCATGGTAATCGTCCTTTGGTCGAATCTTTGGAGAGATTGAATCCTGAAGATATCGCTCTACGAGAAATTATCGAGGGTAAGATTAGCTACGAGATGCCTGAAGAGTAGATCTCTGGGCGATTTTTACTACCGTTCGATTTCCGAGCGACCCCTTTGGTTCTTTATAGTCCTTTAGCTCGAAAGAGCAGAAGGATCTATTGCGGAATTTTGTTTTCGTCTAATGTCTGCCCGAAATAGCAAAAAAAAACGTCTCACTGAGATTCGGAATAAGAAAGTCTTCCGGGATTACCTTATTGAGGAGAAGTTCGAAGCAGGTATTGTTTTAAAGGGGACGGAGGTGAAAGCGTTGAGAGGTGGTCTTGCTCAGATTTCGGACTCATTTTGTCGAATCGAAAAAGGAGAGGTCTTTCTGTATGGAATTCATATTGATGAATACCGATTTGGTAATTTGAACAATCATGAACCCAAGCGTCCTCGGAAGTTGTTATTGCATAAAAAGCAAATTCGCAAAATTCAGCATGAAATGGATGCTGGGGGAAAGTCATTGATTCCGCTTCGGTGTTATTTGAAAGTGGGTTTATTCAAGGTAGAGGTTGCTTTGTGTACGGGCAAAAAACTCTATGATAAACGAGAGGATTTGAAGAAAAAAGCGGAGATGAGAGAGGTTGAGAAAATATTTAAATATCAGCGGTAAGAGCGCTTTATAGATTTAATGGATAACGAAAAAGAAGTGAGAGTGCGTGTCCCTGCGGGTACTTCTAATTGCGGCTCAGGTTTTGATACCCTTGGGATGGCCTTGACTCTTTATAGTACCGTATCTGTCCGGATTTCGTCTGGTGGGCCCAGCCCGATATTGTCACCGATGATGTGTGAGATAAGGGATCTATTTTTTCAGAAAACGGGGATCACTGCTTGTTCCGTAGATGTTTCGATTGAAGGAGATGTCCCTTCGGCCAAAGGCATGGGCTCGAGCGTTATTGTGAGAGCGGGCATTCTTGCAGGCCTCAATGCTCTTTTGGGAGAGCCCTTGGACAGGGAAGGGCTGGTCGAGCTAACTTCTGCTGTTGAAGGACATCCTGATAATGCTTCTGCTGCTATTTTGGGAGGGTTTTGTGTAGCGAGATCTTGCCCCGATTCGGGGCGTTATCTCGAGACGATTCGGTTTCCGGTCGATAAGTCACTCAAGATGGTGCTGGTTTCTCCGGATACAGAGATTCTTACAGATGAATCCAGACAAACCTTACCTGTGGAAATTCCGTTCGATCAGGTGGTGAAGAGTCTCAATAGTTTAGCGTATGTCGTCGCTGCTTTTGCTTCAGGTGACTACGAGAAACTTCGTGGCTCTGTTACAGATTTTCTGCATCAACCTTATAGAGAGCCTGGTATTCTCGGCGCAAGAGAAGCGATCGATTCAGGGATCGAACAGGGTGCTTTTACTGGCTGGCTCAGTGGCAGCGGTCCGAGTGTGCTTTGTGTCTCCGAAAATGAGTATGCGGAATCGGTTGGCCTTGCTATGCAAAAGGCGTTTGCTTCTAAAGGCTCAGACTCGATTATAAGGTGCTTGTCAGTGGATAATGAAGGTCTCAAGGTCTTGGCTGATTGACGAAGGGTCTTCTCTTAAAAGGGAATGATTTCGGGATGTATGCCATCTAACAAAAAGAGTAAATGCTTCACATCGTATTGCACCAGCCAGAGATTCCTCAAAATACCGGTAATATTGGTAGGCTTTGCGCTATCACAAAATCTCGTTTGCATCTCATTCATCCGCTAGGTTTTGAGATAACAGATCGGCATCTAAAACGTAGTGGGATGGACTACTGGAATGATCTCGATGTTCATCACCACGATGACTGGCAGAGCTTTAAAAACAGTAGTGTGGGGCCGAAGCGATTATGGCTCTTTTCGACTCGTGGCGAGAATTCTTTCTGGAACGCCAGTTTCGAAGAGGATGATGGTCTCGTTTTTGGGAATGAATCAAGTGGTATCCCCGTAGCAATACACGATGAGCTAGCGGCGACAAAAGTCGTGATCCCTCAATTTGACCCGAAATTGAGATCTCTGAATTTGTCAACAAGTGTCGGTATTGCTACCTATGAGGCAATGCGTAAAGTTATTATGGGCAAAGGGGTCTGTGTCGACTTACCAGGAGTTTCTTGATCTTTTGGTATGCACGTAGTAAAATTAGGTGTGACTTCCTAGTCTGGTATGAGTAGATTTTTGGTGAATAAAGGGTTACCGAGTTGGAAGGTGGGTTAATCGAGTTTTATTTTTGGAAGGGTTAGATAAATTATCAAATAGGACGAGGGATAGTCGAATTATTGAGATAAATTAAAAAATGAAATATCTAAAAATTGTTTTGTGGACCAGTGTTCTAGTGGGAAGTTTTTTGCTCTTTTTTAAGGATGTAGAGAAGAGTCCTCAGAATGCAGTGGTGCAGATGAGACAGAGCGCCG
>JAESUN010000119.1 GCA_016763045.1 Opitutaceae bacterium
CATTCAATGAAACTCATAATTGCCATCATAAAACCCTTCAAGCTGGAGGAAGTCAAAGAAGCCCTATCCGAGATCGGCATCGAAGGAATGACTGTCACGGAGGTGAAAGGTTTTGGTCGTCAAAAAGGACATACTGAAATCTACCGTGGCAGTGAATACACTGTAGATTTTCTGCCGAAAGTTAAGCTGGAGATTGTTGTCCCCGATGATGTTGTCTCGAAGACGGCAGAGGCGATTGTCAATGCGGCTAAGACGGGCAAGATCGGAGATGGTAAGGTCTTTGTCTTACCGATTGATGAAGCGATTCGTATCCGAACAGGTGAGAGTGGCGAAGGCGCTGTCTAAGAGCCTCACAAATATTTTGAAGCGGAACCGGTTGGAAACAGCCGGTTCTTTTTATGGATAGGTAAGACGTGAGCTGAAAGTGAATCGACATCCCTAATCGTTTTTTTGGGAAAGAAGGGGTAAATGTGATCGACGCATCAAATTGATGTGAACAGTCTGCCCGGAGTTTCGTAAGATGGATTTTATCCACCGATGATTTCCTTTCTACCCCCTTAAAAGAAATTTGTTTGAAATGGCTGTTGATGCAGAAAAAAAACGTACTGTCCTAATTGTGGGCTGTGGAAGTATCGGAGAGCGACATTTGCGTTGCTTTTTAGAAACAGGACGAGTTCAGGCGATTGCCTGCGAGCCAAATGCGGAGCTGCTCCAGACGATTACGGAACGGTATCAGGTTCCCGGTTGTAGCTCTCTGGATGTAGGATTAGCTCGAGAAGATGTGGACTCGGTGGTGATTTGTACGCCTGCTCATCTTCATGTCGCCATGGCTATTCAATGCCTTAGGGCCGGTAAGCATGTTTTAATTGAAAAACCATTGGCGGTTTCTCTGGAAGGGACGGATGAGTTGGTTCGTGCCAGAGATGAGAGTGGGAAGAAGGTGGGCATTGCCTATGTTCAGCGCTTCAATCCTCCCATTACCGGAGCCAGTGAATATGTCCGTAGTGGTGCGCTGGGAAAAATTCATCAGGTCGCTTTAAGAGGAGGGCAACATTTCCCGACTTTCCGTCCCGCTTACCGAGAGATTTATTATAATGACCGGCGAACAGGTGGTGGGGCGATTCAGGATGCCCTTACCCATATGGTTAATGTGATGGAGTGGATGATTGGTCCCACGCAAACGCTGTCATGTGATGCCGCCCACCAATCTCTTCCCGGGGTGGAGGTGGAAGACACGGTCAACATTATTGCCCGAAATGGGGAGACACTCGTTTCGTATAGCATTAATCAATTCCAGTGCTTATCGGATAATAGCATCGAGCTGCATGGGGAGGACGGAAGCGTCCGGATCCTCATTCACGAGAGTCGTTGGGATTCCATCAAGCGTGGTGAAGCCGAATGGACGCGGCATGAGATTGCCCCCGAGGAAAGAGATTGGGTCTTTATCACTCAGGCCTCTGCCTTTCTCGATATGGTAGAGGAGAAAGAGTCGATCCTCTGCACCTTGGAAGAAGCTATTCAAACTTTGAAATTTAATCTGGCTGCCCTTAAATCGGCAGATTCAGGACAACGTGTTAACCTAGAGGAAGTCTAAAAGACTAGCCGCTCTCTTCAAAAAATGACGATGAAAAGTAAAGGTGTTCCCTTTGGCGATAAGCCAATTCGTATTGCAATGCTGGGTATGATTGATGGCAACGCTCATCCATACTCCTGGTCGGCTATTATCAATGGTTATAATCCTGAAGCGATGGAGGTCGGAGTCGGTGAGAAATACCGAGGGATCGTCGATTATCTTGGAGCCGAGCCGTTTGACGAAATCGGAGTAGAGGGTGCGACCGTCACCCATATTTGGACAGACGAGCCGGAAGAAGCGCCAAAAATTTCAGCAGCATCCTTGGTTCCGAATGTAGTGGAGAATCCTGAGGATGTGATTGGGGAGGTAGATTTGGTCGTTATCTCAGTGGATGATGGCGAGGACCATGTGAGAAGAGTGAGGCCTTTTATTGAAGCAGGCATTGCTGTCTTTATTGATAAGCCATTGGCGACGAACGTTGCCGATCTTCAACAATTCATCGATTGGCAAAAGGAAGGACATTTCATCATGTCCTCCAGTGGATTGCGCTATTCTCCACCTGCTGTCGCGTTGCGTGAAGAATTGGCATCACTGGGTGAATTACGCTGGATCTCCAGCACTTCTGCCAAGACCTGGGAGAGGTATGGCATTCATGCGTTGGAGGCTATCTATCCTCTTGTCGGACCTGGTCTGAAGTCTGTTCGTCTGGAATCCCAACCCGGATCGGACATTGGTTACATCCTCCACGAAAGCGGTGTTCAACTTACCTTGCCTATTATCTACGATATGGTGGGAAGCTTTGGCTTGGTCGATGCTTGTGGCACAGCGGGCCACCGTCGCATTAATGTTGCTGCACCTTACCGCGCTTTTAGAGGACAGTTGGTCGCGGTATTGGATGCCTTAAGGGCAGGGGAATCAAAGTATCCGTTTTCTGAGACAATTGAACTAATGGCTGCGATCATTGCAGGTATCCGAAGTCGCTCTGAGAAGGGTCGCTTGGTGCCGGTCTCCGAAATCATGGGCGAATTAAAATTATAAATTATGAGTGTTTTAGATAGATTTTCATTAAAGGGAAAAGTTGTCCTCCTGACTGGTGGTGCTGGTATTTATGGCCGAGGCCTGACCCGCGATGTGGCGGAAGCCGGAGCAAAGCTCATCATCGCTTCACGCAATGTGGAAGCATTGCAGAAAGTAGCCGACGAAGAAAACGAAAGAGGGTACGATGTATCGGTTGAAAGCCTTGATCAAGGAGATGCAACATCAGTCAAAGCACTGTGCGCACGCTTGAAGGAAAAATTTGGCCGCATTGATGGCCTGGTCAATAATGCTGTTGCCAGACCGATGACCGGGGCAAAGAACATGGCCGAAGAATTGGAGCATTCCATGAGTATCAATGCGACGGGCATGATGGTCCTGACGACCGAAGTTGGCGAAATAATGTCGGCTCAAGGTTCGGGTAGCATCGTCAATATTGGCTCCATTATGGGAATGATCGGAACCAATAAGTACATCTATGAAGGGACGGGTATGAAGCACTCTCCCGATTATTTCTTTCACAAAGGTGGAATGA
>JAESUN010000120.1 GCA_016763045.1 Opitutaceae bacterium
CCCCAACATTCCCGCTTCGGCTTCGATGCCTCCAACACCCCAGCCAACAACGCCCAGTCCATTGATCATTGTGGTATGGGAGTCCGTCCCAACCAAGGTATCAGGATAATAAACCTCACCGCCTTCGACAGATTTCTTCGCAACGACATTGGCCAGATATTCCAAGTTCACTTGATGCACAATCCCAATGGCTGGAGGAACCACCTGAAACGTTTCAAAAGCCTGTTGTCCCCACTTCAAGAATTCATAGCGCTCACGATTACGCTCAAACTCTATCTTCAAGTTATCCAGAAAGGCATTAGCCGTCCCAGAACGATCCACTTGGACAGAGTGATCAATCACCAAATCAACCGGAACCAATGGCTCGATTATCGCAGGATCTTTTCCCAGTTCTGCCACCGCCGAACGCATTGCAGCCAAATCAACCAACAATGGAACCCCGGTGAAATCCTGCAGAACAATCCGAGAGACCACAAAAGGGATCTCCACATTAGCAGGATTCGTGGCATTCCAGCCAGCGAGTTCCTTCACTTCCTTTTCCGTAATCCCAATCCCATCACAATTCCGGAGAACCGACTCCAAAACAATTCGAATACTGATAGGTAAACGGGATATTTTACCCAAACCAGCTTCTTCTAGTGCAGGTAGCGAATAATAGAAACGCGAACCCTGTTCAGAAGAACCAAGAGTTTTTAAAGTGTTTAGAGGATTAGAAATATCACTCATCTGATCGGATCGATTTTAGTATAGTTGGACTGTTGAAAAAAAGCAGAAAACCCTCTTATGAGAGGGCTGCTTTAACGGCGTCAAAATCAGGGAAAACATAGGGATCTTCGCTAGCGCTGCTGAAGAGAATTGTCCCATCTTTACCGATGACAAACGCTGATCGCTTCGAAATGCCCTTAAAGCCAAGAAGCTCCTCATAGAGGACATCATAGGACGCACTTACGTCCTTATTGAAATCACTCAACAAGGTGAAGTTGAAATTATTCTGCTTGGCAAAGACTTCCTGAGAAAACGGAGTATCCACGCTGATACCGTAGACAACCGCATCGAGAGATTCATATTCTTTTAGAGAATCACGGATCCCACAAAGCTCTTTCCCACAAGGATCAGAGAATGCGAGAGGAAAGAAAAGAAGGACGGTCGCCTTTTTTCCGAAATTATCACTTAACCGAACATCTTCCAAACCTTCTGCTGTCTTGGTTCTTAGGACGAAATCAGGTGCTTTGTCTCCTTTTGAAAGTGCCATAATATTTCTTTTGGGTTGGGTTTTATTATTCTTAGTTCTAATCTAATAGACGAACGTTTAAATTGCAGCTTTTTCAATTCATAGACAACCTAATTCCACTAGATAAACCTGAACTCCAGTTCGTCTATTCAAAGAATTCTTCACTTTCAACTTGTGCCTTGGCCCTCTCCTGCCAGATAAAAGACTTCTTATGACAATCCTCGAAGACCTGCAATGGCGCGGACTCATTGCCGACTGCACCCATCCGGAAGAACTCACCAAACTCCTTTCTGAAGGCCCGATAACTCTTTACGCCGGCTTCGATCCCACAGCAGATAGCCTCCATGTCGGAAGCCTCGTGCCGCTTCTGGCTCTGCGTCGTTTTCAACTAGCCGGGCATAAACCAATGGCTCTGGCAGGAGGCGCCACCGGTTCCATTGGAGATCCTGGAGGTCGCTCAAAAGAAAGAAACCTTCTCTCCAAGGAAGTTCTCTCCTCAAATATAGCCAAAGTAAAAGATCAATTACAACGGCTACTCGATTTTGATTCGGCACTTCCAAACCACGCCAGCCTGCTCGATAATGCAAGCTGGATGGCACCCATCAGCTTTCTCGATTTCCTACGAGACGTGGGAAAACACTTCACCGTTAATATGATGGTCGCCAAAGAGAGTGTCCGTGCACGAATGGAAGATCGTAGCACCGGAATCAGCTACACGGAATTCAGCTACATGCTGCTTCAAGCATATGACTTCTATCACCTTCAGCAGACCGTCAATTGCCAGCTGCAGATAGGAGGGAGTGACCAGTGGGGTAATATCACAGCAGGTATCGATCTTTGTCATAAAAAAGCAGGGAAACAAGTTTTTGGACTAACCCTCCCTCTCATAACGAACTCTGACGGAAGTAAATTCGGCAAGAGCGTCTCCGGAGCTATCTGGTTGGATCCGAAAAGAACCAGCCCCTACCGCTTCTACCAATATTTCATTCAAACAGATGACAAGGATGTCATCCGCTACCTACGCTTCTTCACTTTCCTTTCCAAAGAACAAATTGAAGAACTGGAAAAAGCTCATACCGAGCGTCCCGAATCCCGTGTGGCTCATAAAGCTTTGGCAGAAGCAATGACCACTCTCATTCATGGAGAAGAGGCAACACACGAGGCTATTGTAGCCAGCGACATTCTCTTTGGAGGCGAAATGGCAGGAATTTCGGAATCAGCCTTTCATGATGTCGCTGCCGAAATCCCGTCCAAAGAGCTCCGGCAAAGTGATCTCGAAGGAGAAGGCCTCGGCCTGATCGATCTAATGATCGCTGCAGAACTCACTCATTCCAAGGGCCAGGCCCGCAAAGATATCACCGGAGGTGGATCATACGTAAATAACGTGCGTCAATCAGACCCTTTTTACAAAATCTCCACGAGCGATCTGCTTTTTGGAAAATATCTCCTGCTGAGAAAAGGAAAACGCAACTACGTCCTCGTTACGTTTTCCTGATAAACTCACACCCCGATAAATCGATTTGATTCCCCTATGAGTAATCTGAAGACGCATGAGCTTACATGTGATATTCTCGTGGCCGGGGGTGGTCCAGCTGGTGTGCCCTGCGCTCTGGCGGCTGCTCGCAACGGCGCAAACGTAATTCTCTGCCAAGACAGACCTGTCCTCGGTGGAAATGCCTCTAGTGAAGTCCGCATGCATATCGTTGGGGCAAATGGCGGGATGGAAGGCATCCCCATGGAATCTGAAGTTCGCGAAAGTGGGATCATTGAGGAAATTCGCCTCGAGCAAGCTCTCCACAATCCACAACGCTCGCCTTCCATGATGGATCTGACTCTTTACGATCTTTGCCGTATAGAGCCCAATCTAACTCTTTTCCTCAATACCACTGTCACTGAAGTTCTTACCTCCGGAAAACGAACAACCCAAGTCATCGCAGAACGCCAATCGACCGAAGACCGGTTCGAAATAACAGCCGAAACGTTTATTGACTGCACTGGCGATGGGCGCGTCGGAGCCGAAGCAGGGGCTGCCTTTATCCATGGAAGAGAAGGCAAGGAGGTTTATGGTGAATCCCTGGCTCCCGATCTCTCCGATAAAAAAACACTCGGCTCCAGTCTTCTCTTCATGGCCAAACGGCATGATAACCCAATGCCCTTCAAAGCACCCACCTGGGCGCGCCATGTGACAGCAGAAGACCTGAAACTCCGCCCTTATGCCAGTGCTGGCTCTGATCTCGATCTCGATTATGGTTACTGGTGGGCTGAATGGGGAGGTTGCCTCGATACACTTAAAGACAATGAGGAGATAAGAGATGAACTCCTCAGTATCTTTTTTGGTGTTTGGGATTTTGTTAAAAACAGATCGGGCGTTGACGCAGATAACTGGGCGCTTGAATGGTTTGGTTTTCTACCAGGCAAACGCGAAAGTCGACGTTTCATCGGTCTACACACCTTGACTGAACAGGATCTAGTGGAGTCGAAACACTTTGACGATGCCATCGCCTATGGTGGCTGGCCCATCGATATTCACCCTCCAGAAGGTGTTGATGCCCCAGATAAACCTCCCTGCGAGCAAACATGGATACCCTACCTCTTCAGTATCCCATTGAGATCCTGCCTCACAAAGGATATCGAAAATCTGATGTTTGCTGGACGCAATATATCCGCCTCTCATGTGGCTTTTGCCTCCACCCGAGTAATGGCAACCTGCGCTGTCGTCGGACAAGGCGTGGGAACCGTCGCAGCCCTCGCGAGTGAAAAGAAAGTCACTCCACTGCAAATCTGCGAAGATTCCACTTTAATGAACCGGGTTCAACAAACACTGCTCAAAAATGATGCTTACCTAATTGGAATCAAAAATAACGACGAAAAAGATCTGGCTCGTTCCGCATCCATTTCTGCTTCCAGTGAATCCGCCATTTGCTCATCA
>JAESUN010000121.1 GCA_016763045.1 Opitutaceae bacterium
TCTTGAAGATCCTGAAGAGAACGTAAGAATACTTTGATACAAAAATGGTAAAATCAAAAGAGACTAAGAGAAGTGGCATTTCCAATGTTCTGGCGGATCGTTATGCATCGCCTGAAATGAAAGCAATTTGGTCACCTGTTGGCCGTATTGGCCTCGAAAGGGACTACTGGATTGCAGTGATGAAAACCCAGAGAGAGCTGGGTTTGAATATCCCGGCAGTCGCCATTCGTGACTACGAACGAATTAAGGATATCATAGACCTTGAGTCCATTGATAGCCGGGAGCGGGTTCTTCTACACGACGTAAAGGCTCGGATTGAAGAGTTTAATGGATTGGCCAAAAGAGAATTCATCCACCTGGGACTGACCAGCCGCGATCTGACCGAAAATGTTGAGCAGCTTCAGGTTCTCAGAGCATTACAGTTGATCCGGGTCAAGGCAGTTGCGGCTCTCGCGAAGATGGGAGAACGGGCCAAGGAGTACCGGAAGGTGATGATTACGGGGCGAACACATAATGTCCCGGCTCAACCAACCACTTTTGGAAAACGAATTTCCGTGGCGGGAGAGGAATTGCTCGTCGCTCTGGACAGACTGGACAACTTGATTGAACGCTACCCTGTCCGTGGGCTGAAAGGCGCCGTTGGGACGCAGTTGGATCAGTTAACCTTATTTGGCGGAGATGTTAAAAAGGTAGAACAGTTGGAAAAAAAGGTGATCAAACACTTGGGCTTCAAGGCGGTTTTCCAAAATGTGGGCCAAGTTTATCCCCGGAGTCTAGATTTTGATACGGTAACGGCTCTCAGCCAGATAAGTGCTGCCGCCAATAGTCTTTCCACAACCATTCGATTAATGGCAGGCATGGGCTTGATGACGGAAGGCTTCCGAAAAGGGCAGGTAGGTTCTTCTGCCATGCCTCATAAGGTTAATTGCCGAAACAGTGAGCGGATTCATGGGTTTTCAACCATTCTGGATGGGTATGTAACAATGGCTTCGGGCTTGTCCGGAGATCAGTGGAACGAAGGGGATGTTTCATGCTCTGTTGTTCGTCGAGTGATGCTGCCAGATGCTTTTTTTGCCATCGACGGGCTTTTGGAGACATTCCTGACGGTTCTCGGCCAATTAGCTATTTTCCCGGCGGCGATTAAGGCAGAGAACAATCGGCAACTTCCGTTTCTTGCTTCGACCACCATTTTAATGGAGGCAGTGAAAGCCGGAGCTGGACGTGAAACAGCTCACTCCGCCATCAAGCAGCATGCCTTGGCTGCATCGAAGGCGATGCGCGAAGGGGAAGAGTGTGATCTTACCGGACTTTTGGCTGGGGATGATCGGCTCAAGCTTCCACGACGTCGATTGGAGGCTATTTTAGGTGAATCGAAGCGCTTTGTCGGTTCAGCCCCAGCTCAGGTCGACGTCTTTTGCAAAAGGGTAACGGGATGGCTCCGGAAAGTCCCTGCTGCCCGGAAGGTTCAGCCGGGTAAGCTTTTGTAAGGCTCCCCTCTTTTCAGGCGATTTCTTCGTCAGAGAGGTTTAAAAAGAGATAGATGCTTTGCAATACAAAGCATCTATGTTCCCCGGGTGTTCCCGTAGAGATCGATATGAAGCCGGTATCCGTAGCGATAACCTCTTTCCTGACAGATGTTGGCTAGCCATAAAGCTTTCTCATGCAAAGCTTCTGTCGTGATTCCCTCTGGCATGAGGAAAACGTTTTCTGGAGGGATGGGGCATTGGAGCTCTTGGAGCATGGTTTCGACCTCCTCGAGATCACTGGGTGAGCAGATAACAAATTTCAGTTGGTAGGGGTAGGCCTCTATCCAGGCTCGGACAACATCGGGTTGCCACCGAAGATCATTGTGCTTTTCTTGCCATTTTGGGGAGAGCCTATCGTCAGGGGTAGAGTTGGATAGCTTGGGACTGAGCGAAGCGAGATCGCAGGCTATATTTTTGGGAGGGATGGTGGCTGCGGTTTCTATCGTTAGATGTTTTCCGGCTGAGTGGATGGCATTTGCCAAAAGATGAACCTCGGGTGCGATCATGGGTTCTCCTCCCGTTAAGACGATATGCTTAGCTGAAGAGGCAATGACTCGTTCGGCAAAGGCTTCTGGAGTCATCATTGTCCCTTCGGGTTTCCAGGAAGAGTAAGGCGTATCGCACCAATTGCAGCGCAGATTGCATCCGGCAGTGCGGATGAAGAGAGAGGATACACCCGAAAGAGAACCTTCGCCTTGAAGAGAATGAAAAATCTCTGAAATAAGCATCGTTGAAAGGGGACTGGGTCGAATTAGGTTGTCGGAGCAGAAGGAAGAGGACCGGTATGGGCATAGAGGGTTTCATCAGGCAGTCCTGCTTTGATAAAGGCCTCCCGTCGCTCGACACATGTCCCACATGTCCCGCAGTGAATATTTTCTCCTTTGTAGCAGGACCACGTTTTGGAGAAATCCACCCCGAGTTTTTTTCCTTCGGTGGCGATGGCGGCTTTATCCATCGAGATAAACGGCCGCAGCAATTGGATGGCTTCATAGGTTCCGGCACTCATGGCTTGGGCGAAAGCTTGCATGAAAGATTCCCGGCAATCTGGATAAACCGCGTGATCGCCCGAGTGTGCCGCGATGACAATTCCCTCAGCTTCATCGCTTTCAGCTACTCCGGTGGCGATCGCTAGCATGATCCCGTTTCGAAAGGGCACAACGGTTTGTTTCATGTTGGCTTCTTCGTAATGTCCATCGGGGATATCACCACCTGATTGCAATAAGCTGGAGGTAAAGAGGCTATCGACGAAATCCAGGGGTATGATCTCGTGCTTCAGCTCCAGTAGATCACAATGGTAGCTGGCGAAAGGTATTTCTTTATCATTGTGTTTTGAGCCATAGTGGAAGCTGAGCACTCGTTGGACAGAGTGCTCTTTATGAGCCGCATAAAGGGCAGCTACCGAATCCATTCCTCCACTGCAGAGAACAATTACCTTCATTTTTGTAACATTTAGACTGACCTGAGCAAAAGAATGTGGAAAGAACAAAGAAATTCAGGAAAGATTCTTAGACAGTTACTCTGCTAAGCGCTGAGGTCCTTTGTTTTTGTTTATGATTATTTACTCTCACTCTGATTGCGTTGCATACAAAGCGGAGGGACATCCGGAAGCGCCGGAGCGAGTCTTGCATACGACGACTTATTTGAAGGAAACCTTGTCACTGGAGTGGGAACAGCCGGAATTGGCCAAAGAGAAGACCTTGAGATTGGCCCATACTCAAAAGCATCTCGAACGGGTGCAGGCGTCAGAGGCTTTTGATGCAGATACACCTTCTTACAAAGGGATCTATGATATCGCCCGCTATGGGACGGGTGCCGCTCTTGGGGCTGTTGAATCTGCACTGGCCGGAAAGCCTGCTTTTTCACTGATGAGACCACCGGGGCATCATGCCACACAGGAGCAGGCCATGGGCTTTTGTTATCTCAATCACATTGCGATTGCCGCTCTGGAGGCCCGTCGGCAGGGAATCGAAAAGGTGGCGGTATGGGATTTTGATGTGCATCACGGGAATGGGACGGAGGCGATTCTGAAGGAGCATCCGTCTATGCTCTTTGTTTCAGTGCACCAATATCCCGGTTATCCGGGCACGGGTGTTCGTTCTGAGCAAAATTGCCGAAATTATCCTCTGCCACCCAATACGGCGGTGGAAACCTATATGGAGACGCTGAAGATTTCCTGGAAGGAAGTGCTGAGGTTTGAGCCTGATTTACTTCTGGTTTCTGCCGGATTTGATGGCTACCAGGGAGATCCCATCACGCAGATGACCCTGCGACAGGAAGATTTTGGAACTCTGGGGCAATGGATTGGATCAGCCGGTGTTCCTACGGCAGCGATCCTCGAGGGAGGTTATAGCTCTAATCTGCCCAAATTGGTTGGAAATTTTATTGAGGGTTGGCTGCATGGATAGGGAGGCGGTTTTTTTTTCTTCCACTGTGTTAAGATGGCGTCAGTCTGCGACGATTCGTGTCAGAAATAGAGGCATGATATCATAAGAATGGAATCGTTAGAGTTTACATATATTGATCAAGCAGAGCAGTTGGACGAACTGATTGCTCAGTTGAAGGGAGAGCCGGAGGTTTTTCTCGATACGGAGGCAGATAATTTGCATCACTATGCCACTCGGGTGTGTTTACTCCAGTTCAGGGTAAAAGAGCGTAATTACCTCGTCGATCCTTTGAGTGATTTGGACTTATCTGCGCTGTTTGAGAGCTTGAAAGAGCCGACACTGGTCATGCACGGGAGTGATTTTGATTTAAGATTGCTGGCAGAGATGGCTGTGCTTCGACCTACGGATGTTTTTGATACGATGTTTGCCGCTCAGTTATTGGGCGTTTCGCAGATAGGATTGGCTGCTCTTCTCAAAGAATTTCTAGATGTGGATCATCCCAAGGACAGTCAAAAGAGTGATTGGTCCCAACGGCCGTTAACCCCGAAGATGCTTCATTATGCGGCTGGAGATGTGGAGTATTTACCCCAATTGAAGGCGATTTTGCACGAGAAGCTATCGCAGCTCGGTCGTTTGGATTGGCATAAGCAGAAATGTGATAGGCAGATTGAAGCGGCTTCCAATGGATTTGGAGGGTCGGATCAAGATGCTTGGAGGATTTCGCATTCTCAGAAGCTATCGCCGCAAGGGCGAGCAGCCCTTTATGAGCTTTGGCACTGGAGGGAGGAGGAAGCAAAGCGCATTGATCGTCCGCCTTTTAAAGTCCTTCATAATCGATTGCTTTTGGAGTTATCCCAAGCAGTGGCGGAGAAGCGATATAAGGAAGCACTCGAAAAACTTCCGAAGGGAATCAAAAGAAGGTGGGCGGATAGCTTGGCAGATGTTTTAGAAAAGGGAGCACAGAGGGACCCGGAGACGTTGCCTTCTCGAAAAGGAGGAAAACGCCAGCGCGAAGCGCCTCTGACGCAGGAAGAAGTCAGTCGGCAGGATTCGCTCAAGGCGCGTCGGGATAAAATTAGCGAAGATTTGAAAATTGAACCGACTTTAATTTTGACTCGTGCTCAGATGGCTAAAATCGCTCGCAGTTCGGAATGTGCGGTTGAGCTCTGCCTCCCGTGGCAAGTTCAGTTGATGGAGTTGTAGAAACGATTGGATTTGGCTCCTTTCGAAGAAGCAAAGTGAAGACGGCTGTCTTCGTCGTTTCTTTTGACTTTTAGGCACTCTCAGAGAAAGTAAGAGAGAAGAGAATGATGTCATCTTGAGCGACATGCAAAAAAACAGGCGAACATATCACTGGTTAGTTGTGGCTTTTTTGATGGGGCCGATGACGGCTGTGGCTGGAGTGGCCGAAGATCTGGTCACGCTTCATTTGGATGCGATTGGCGGAGAGAGTCGTGTTCAGTCCCTTCAGTCAGTTTGCCGGAAAGGCTATAATCTTTTTGAGGAAAGACGTATCCCTCTTTTGGTTTGCTCGGCGGAGTCTGATTTGATCCGGATTGAAATGGATTTAGGAAAGGCCGGAAAATTGATACAAGGGTACGATGGAGAGACGGCTTGGAAGGTACGGATTCGTGGGGACGAATTGATTGAAGAAACGTTTTTACCCCAAGAAGCAGAACAATTGATTCATGATGCCATTTTCCGCGATTCACTCCTCGATCTGAGGACCCCGGAAAATACACTCGAATACATGGGTGAAGAAGTGAGGGGTGAAAACCGTTTCTATTTGATAGCGGTTGTCGAACCGGATGGGCATCGCTCCGATCTTGAAATGGATGCGGAGACGTACCAGGTCGTTCGGCAATTCTCGACCCAGTATCTTCGAGGAAGGAAAGTTTCCTCCGTGATGACTTATAGCGATTTCAGACCAGTAGCTGGAGTGTGGTTACCGCATCGTATTCAGACGGTTCTCGATGAACGGTTAACCTTTATGACTGTTTATGAATCAATGGAAGGAAATCCCTCTTTTCGTAAGGGATGGTTCCAATGTCCGAAAAAAATGGCGGAGAGTGAAGGTCCTCGCACGTTGGATGAGGAAAAGTCTTGAAAGAGGGTGGCCTAGATCTTTATTGTCTAGGTCGTTTTAGCTGCTCGGATGTCGGGCAAACCCCCTTACGAACATGAGTATAAAGAAACTTCTTCCTCTGGGTTTCCTCGCAGTGTTGTCCA
>JAESUN010000013.1 GCA_016763045.1 Opitutaceae bacterium
TCACAATTTCGTCTTCAACAACTGCCTTCCTATAATGGCGTCACATGGCTGGATCAGGTTTTGATGGGAAAAGAAGATATCACGAATACGTCTGAAGGTTTCAGGCGCAAAGTGACGTTGTCTTTGCAGCAGCGTCAGCAATATTTGGTGCAAAATGAGTTGGCAGAATTTAGGGGTGAGACGTTTGTGCCTCATAAAAAAATGCTGAGCCAACTACGGCAATCTGAATTGTTGCAGAAAGTTCGTATTCTTGAAGGTAAGCTGGTTTTAAAATATAGCCCCGTTACAGATCATCAAAGACAAGTTTCTGGCACGTATCAACAGTCCATCACATTGGCCAGTGGCAAGTATGCTGTTCTGACAAAATCTCATGAATTACGTTGGTTCCCTGGCGTTCGGTTATGGAACAGGCCAAGGGTAAATTAATCTCCGGTATCATGAGGGGAAATAGCATCAGTTGGCAATTAGGCAGAAGCAAAGGGGTTGGCAGGTAATATCCCTGTAGGTGCAATAAGAGGGGTATATTTGTATTTAAAATGCTTTTATATTAAATGAAATAGTTCAGATTTGGGGAGATGTTTAGTGTTGAAAACCTGTACAAACAAAAATGTTAAAATAGGGAAGAGCCGGAATTATTTAAGCTGGATTACAATTCTAGCTCTTCTTGCGATGGCTGTATTGACTCCCAAAGCTGTATTAGCAGAAAGTGTTCGGGCGTGTGGCGATGCGGATACAAAAACAGGTAAAGTCTATAAAGGTAAGGGTTCAGGAATCAATGTTAGAGTAGGCCCAGGAATTAATTTTAGTAAGATCATTAATCAAAAAGCGACACGAATACTAAAAAAAACGCATTATGTAACTATAGATAATTCAGTAACCGTCTATGAGGAATGTGTTCAGGGCGTGTGGTCAAAAATTCGGGTCACAAAACCTGATTATCTTAGCCAATCTCACCGTGGCTGGGTAATGAGTAAATTTCTTAGGGCAAAGAAAACGAATTCATCGGGGGTAGAGGTATTTACGGAGGCCGACTTCTTATTTGATAAAAATACACAACCCTATAAAAAAACTATCATTTCAGGCGTTAATAAAATTCATCGGGAAAATTCACGGTGTAAAAATATCGATCCATCTTCAGCTTATATATCAAGCAGTAAAGGGAGTAAGTTAAAACCAGTTTTTTTTGTTACTTGTGGATCGGGCTATAAAGCTTTTAATGTATTCTTCTCAAATTCTGGTGTTTTGAATTACTAACCGGGAATTTCGAGCATCTAGCATTGTGATTATCACTTCGGAATTGTAGTGAAACCCTGATTGTATATTTCTATTCTGAGCAGTGGTTCTGGTCATTTTCATCTCCTGTTTTTTGAACACATATCCTTGTGTCTGTTGACCTAAACACAATAAGTCTTCCGCTCCAGGTTTCCGTGAAGATTATGGATGTTTCTGCCTTTTCAGTCACGGGCTTTCCTGTATTCAAACAGGAGAAAGAAAATGTCAAATTATCATGCCACCCCATACGATTTATCAGCATCTGGATTTTACTTCGATGATTATGAAGAATATCTAGCCAAGGCCAAGAACCACAAGAATGAATACGGTGACCCCGTTGAGGAATTTGAATTTCAAATCATAAATGGCGATAACTACCCACTGTTTAATTCCCTAAACATTAATCAGGCCAATCTTGAACAATGGTTCGATTTTGAAACCCTTGAGGGCGAAAACCTTATAAAGGCCATTTACCTTGCAGAATATTGCGCAGAAAACACATCAGATATTTTGGACAACCTTGACACTGTGGCTCTCTTCGAGGGAACCTCAGAGGAATATGCTCAAGAGTATATCAATGATTGCGGCTTACTTTCAGAACTACCAGAGAATTTGCGCTACTACTTTGATGTAGAAGCCTTTGGCCGGGACATGGTTCTTGGTGGCGATATCACAGAAGTAGAAATTATGAACACCCACTATATCGTCTGGGGCCATTAGGCCCCTACACTCATTCCAATGACCGTGATTCGTCATTTTTAGGAGCTTTTCCGTGAAGGAAGCTCTTCCTTTGGCATTTCTCAAAAAATAAGTGAATTATTTTTGTGTTTGCTAACCATTCTAAGGGGTTTTCTCAAAATTCATCTGGATGGATGTAGTTGTAATAACCATTATTTATCAATATGTTATGTGTAATTAATCGCTTGACGGTTTGATCCTTTCCTGCCTTTTTAAAGTCAGTTGTTGGCTGATTTATTTTAGAGAAAGGAGATTAAATGTCCGTTGCTAATTCTCCCTCAAAGCTGCTTGTTGGTCAGATCGTCATCGTGTTCACACTCATCATCGGAGCAATGTGGACGGCAACCCAGTGGGCAGCTCAATCTCTCGGATATCAGCCTCAACTTGGACCGGCCTGGTTCACCATTGGTGACAGGCCGGTCTATTTCCCCTGGCGGCTGTTTGAATGGTGGTATGCCTATGAAGCCTACGCCCCTCACATCTTCAGAACGGCAGGCCTGATTTCAGCAGCCGGGGGATTTCTTTCTATTATAGCGGCCGTTATCGGTTCGCTGTGGCGAGCCCGTATTACCGGAGCAGTCACCACGTACGGATCTTCCCGCTGGGCGAACCTTTCAGAAATAAAGGCGGCGGGGCTGTTCAAGCCGAAAGGTGTCATCCTTGGCAAGATGGACGAACAATATCTACGTCATGACGGACCGGAGCATGTGATGGCCTTTGCCCCGACCAGATCCGGCAAAGGAGTAGGGCTTGTCATCCCGACTTTGCTTAGTTGGACAGGCAGTGTGATCGTCCATGACATCAAGGGCGAGAACTGGTCGCTCACTGCCGGATGGCGATCAAAGTTCTCCCGCACCATATTATTTGATCCGACCAATCCAGAAACCGCCCGCTATAACCCCTTGCTGGAAGTGCGGCGCGGCCTTAATGAATTTCGGGATGTGCAGAATATCGCCGATATACTGGTGGACCCGGAAGGCGCACTTGAACAACGCAGTCATTGGGAAAAAACCAGTCACTCTCTTTTGGTCGCCGCCATCCTCCATGTGCTTTATGTGGGCGAAGATAAATCTCTGGCTGGCGTGGTTGCCTTACTCAGTAACCCAGACCAGCCCTTTGACGATACTTTGCATCAGATGAAGCTCACATGTCACTTGGGGGATCGTCCCCACCCAGAGGTGGCGGGTGGTGTGCAAGAGGTGATCAACAAGACGGATAACGAACGTTCTGGCGTTTTGTCAACGGCCATGACTTTCCTCAGCCTTTATCGTGACCCAACAGTTGCCCATGCCACGTCTGCCAGCGACTTCCGCATTCGGGATTTGATGTTTGGCGAAAAACCCATGTCGCTTTATCTGGTCATTCCGCCGAGTGATCTCAGCCGGACAAAACCACTGGTGCGTTTAATCCTCAACCAGATCGGACGGCGGCTGACGGAAAAGCTGGAAGAAGATCAAGACAAACATCAACTGCTCATGATGTTGGACGAGTTCCCAGCCTTGGGACGGTTGGACTTTTTTGAAAGTGCTCTGGCTTATATGGCAGGCTACGGCATCCGGGCTTTTCTAATAGCCCAAAGCCTCAACCAGATTTCCAAAGCATACGGCGAATACAACAGTATTCTGGATAACTGTCATATCCGGGTGGCGTTCGCCTCTAATGATGAACGGACGGCAAAACGCATCTCCGACAGTCTGGGCACGGCCACAGAACTGCGGTCCCAGAAGAACTATGCCGGACACAGACTGGCCCCATGGCTTTCTCATGTGATGGTATCACGACAGGAAACGGCAAGACCTTTGCTCACTCCCGGTGAAGTAATGCAATTGCCAGCGGATGAAGAACTGTTGTTGGTCTCAGGGCTGGCTCCCGTCCGGGCCAAAAAACTTAAATATTACGAGGATCATAATTTTACCGACCGTTTGCTTGCCCCGCCGTCACAGGCCGTACAGCGGATTGAGGGCGGTGGATGTGATCATGACTGGCAAAGCGGGGGAACAGTGCGGCCCATATCTTCTGCATCTGAACAAACTTTCATCCACACAGACAATAGCGGTGGATTGGAAAAGGTTCCTGAACTGGTGCGTTCGCCCTTATCCCCAAAGCCCGATCTCGATGTGTCAGACAGCATAGATGTGGATGATGACTTTTCCGACGAAGAATTGCTTAAACAAAAACGTGACAAGGATTTGATCCGTAATGCTCAGAGAGCATTTGGCCAAAACCAGCTTGACGACGACCTGATGCCATTGATGTAGAGAATTACAGGAAAACTCATGAATACCCGAATTAATATGTACATCCCCCATAAGCTCCGTGAACAGATCGACCTGACGGCCCGTAAATCCGGTGTGAGCAAATCTTCTATTGTTGAGGCAGCCTTGATGGGGCATTTTTCTGCAGAGCATGGGGATATCCGGGATGCCATGTTGATCAAGCGGCTGGATCAGATGAACCGCAAGATGGATGTGCAGGCCCGTAATTTTATGGTGATGTCGGAAAGCCTGGCTTTGTTCATCCGGTATTATTTGACGGTCATGCCGCGCCTGAAAGAAGAGGAAAAGCTCGCCGCCCGTGATTTAGGCAACGAACGGTTTGAGATTTTCATTGAGCAGATCAGGAAAAACCTGCTTCACCAGTCCGATTTTATCCATGACGTTATCGAAGATATTCCCCGTAACGGGCCTGACTTTTACGGTTTTGGACCAGTGACAGAAGAGGATATGACCCCCGACCTTAAAAAAGATGTTTCCAACAAAAAAGAGGGAGCTTCTGATGAGTAAACATGATCTCTCGCGGCGCAGATCCCATAATATGCTCCGCACTGCCATGGGGCCGGAAATCCTCAAGGCGTTGATGAACAAAAACACCCTTGAAGTGATGCTTAATCCGGACGGTAAATTATGGCTGGACCTGCAAGGTCAGGGCCGTGTTGATACAGGCGAAACATTACCCGCCCCTGAAGCTGAAAGGCTGATCCGGCTCGTCGCATCCCATATGGGCTGTGAATGCCATGCTAAAAACCCGATTATCAGCGCAGAGCTGCCGGAAACCGGCGAGCGGTTTGAAGGCTTACTTCCGCCCGTCGTTTTAAATCCCGTATTTTCCATTCGCAAAAAGGCAGAAGTGATATTTGACCTGCAGGATTATGTGGAGCAGGAAATCATAACCCCGCTTCAAAAACAACATCTGGTCGAAGCAGTCCGGTCCCGCAAAAACATTCTTGTGGTTGGCGGCACCAGCAGCGGCAAAACCACCCTGACCAATGCCTTGCTTCAGGAGGTGGCGAAAGCCAATGACCGGGTGGTGCTGATTGAAGATACGCGGGAATTACAATGTGCCGCAAAGGATTGCGTCGCCCTTCGGACCAAAGACGGCATTGTCGACCTGCCGCGTTTGGTGAGAAGCACCCTGCGTCTCAGACCTGACCGGATCATTATTGGGGAAGTGCGTGGGCCAGAGGCACTGGATATGCTGAAAGCCTGGAACACGGGACATCCGGGCGGCATCACAA
>JAESUN010000122.1 GCA_016763045.1 Opitutaceae bacterium
CAGCCACTTTATCCAATCGAGAGGAAGAGCTGGGAAAGTACTCGTTATCAATCAGGATTACCTTTTATTGTTAACTAATATATCAATAGGAGGTAGTTCAAAACTAAGGTTCCATGAATTACTTGAAGCATTTAAAAAGCGAGGTGTGTTTTTTGATAAGCGATCAGAACAGGCTCTTATACAGTTTTATGAGCGTATTGGTAATGTTGAACGAATGAGTGACAGTGGAGAGGCCGTTTATGTCTGTAAAACAATTTGAAGGATTTTTAGCCGAACAGTTTTTTGCATGGGCTGAAAATGAGCTTAAGGCTGGTTTTCGATATCAATTTAAATCTCCGAATACGGATTATTGTGGACGCTTATTTAATGCTATAGAAAAAAGTTGCACTAGCTCATTAACGGTCATTGATACGAGTATTCCATATATAGAATATGGAGATAAAAAACTCTTAACAGTTCTTCATAGCGAAGATTCATCAGATGATAAAGGGTTCACTGAAAACTTCATCTCTATGTTACGAGATGAAGTTTCTGCTCAAATGGGCGAAATGTCTGGATGCGCAATGTTGGTTATCCATAACAGCCTTCTTGATACGCTTATAAATAGTGCTCAAGATTTAGCTCAGCCTGAAGGTGTATGGCATCCAAAAACAATCAAACTTGCTTTGAAGGCGCTAATTGATGAAAAAGATAGTGGAAAAGAAGTATCAGAAGGTCTTCTAGATTATCAGTTTAATGTAATTGAAGAAGATGGCGCAACAATGTTTGGTTTTGAAGCGTTGTACGATGCCGTTAGTGATGGGGATATTTTATTTAGCGAATTGGATTTATTTAATGATCCCATGCTTTTTGAAATGGATAGTAAACCTGAACAGGTTCGAAAACGTTTAGAGGAGAATCGAAAACTATTTGGACAAGTATCAAGCGTAGTAGAAAATTACCCAGAAGCTCTAGTCGACAACCTTCCTGATATGGGGAAAAAATTTATTAATGAGCACTTTCAGAGTGAGGATAAACAAGGTTGGCAGCAGGTTACTTTTGTTGAATATCGAAATGAGCAGGAAAAAAATAGAGCTAAATTACTTGAGTTAGAATCAGAGACTGCTGTACAAGTTGAGATAATCGCAAAATCAAAAGCAGATACAAAGGCTGGTAAACGAAATCGTCATATTTTATTAGTTGTACCAGAAGGTGCTAAAGAATTTGATTTAGAGCTCTCGTTTATTGGTGGAGCTATAGATAATAGCGAAATAAAGTTCATTATTGAAAAAGATAGCCAGTCATTAATTAACCATAAATTAACTCGTGGCCCTAAACGTAGCAAAATAGTTATTACGGGGGAAATAACACAATCCCCTCTATTTTTTCGCTGTAATGTCAATCGCGATAAAACATCGGAGAGATATCAGTTTCATTGTCTAGTCTTGCAAGAGAGGCTATTTAATATTGATGATTTTCGACATGTATTTTTAGTAGATGATAAGAAAAAAAGGCTTGTTCTTCAAACAGAAGATAGTTGTTTGATTCTTAACACAGACCTCAACAGTAGCTTTGAACTAAATGAACTTACACAGTGCATTGATGTAAATGAAGTTGGTACTCTAGACTTTCAAAAGATGGCTAATGAATCTGATGAAATTGAGTTCACTTTAAAAAATAAAGATGTGTTGTTAAATTTTTACATTGAAGGAGCTATTGCAACTGATGCCCTGACATTACCCTTACTGTTAGATAAAGACCGTTGTATTCGATTTTTTAAAGATGATTATTTTGGTGTTTTTAATAGAGCTAAAAGTAAAGTACTTATTGATAATAAAGAAGTCTCTCCAAAGGGACGGCGATTAACGTTACTCCAACGAGAGCACGATATCCTTCATCAGGACCACCTATATTGTCGTGATGGCAATACACAAGTTATCACTGTTGAAAATCTACAAGCTACTTATCCAGAGTTATCTGATGCATATAAAGCACTATTTAATCGTTTAAAACAGCAGCGTAGTCTTATATCGCTTGCTTCATGGGGCGAGTTATTCAAAAACCTAGTCGCAAAAGTAATTGAAAAATATCACAAGGCTTTATCAGAAATTCCTGAGAATGAACTGCTAAATAATGATCAAAAACTATTGTTGAAAATTGGACTTTGGGAAAATGAAGGCGATAAATGGTTAACTCCTTTCCATCCAGTTGTTATGGCCTATTATTTGAATTTAGCAAAAGAAATTAAGAAGGATAGTAATAGCTTTTCAAAGCTTCCAACGGTAACTATTAATCGACTAAACCCTCAAGGTTTAGTACCTTTTTTATATGATGCTAAATCTAATTTTACTTACTCAAGGATTGAGCGAGACAATACCATGTGGATACAACTTGTTCCGCAGCAGCAAACGAGTTATTCCTATGTAAGGCGGTTAGTCAAAGATAAAGTAACAGAATTTAAAGCTGCATTTTCAGCGTTATTTTCTGGTAGTAGAAAATCCCCATTAATCATTAATTCAATAAATAATGGTAATAATAGGGAGTTATTTCTTGGGTTGGTTGACTATATGAGGGCTCAGGTAGGTGGAAGTCCAATTATTCATGTCAATTTATACGATGAACAAATAGCTCCCTGTGAATTTGATTATTTTTCAGAAACATCCAGCTATGATGAAATTAAACTTAGGTATAGATTCGATAAAGATAGGGCCAGAGAAAATGCAGATGTAGTCATTGACTTGCTTCGTACTCGGTTAACTTACAGTAAATTTACAACAGATGAAGCGATACAGGAATATGCCCATCTGAGCTTTTTTAGAAATAATGAAAAAGTAGAAGTAATGCAAGTAAATATCGACGAAGAAGAATGCGGCGTTATTTGCCGAGGTCTAATAAGTGGTGAAGCATCTTATTCTAAGCAACAAAGCTATATTACAGGGTTCGGTTTAAAGTCATTAGATTACAGTAATCAACTTCATTTAAAGGTTACAAAGCTGTTTAGCACATTGCTTCAGCCAGCCGAAAGAGCAAACTTCCCTTACAGATCATCAAGTGCTATTTCTTTAGCCGTCAGTGATAACTTTAAAACATTCTTGGAACGCTCCTATGATAGTTCAATATGGACTACGATTATCGATCCAAAGGTTACATTAGATTTTTTTGAAAGTAGCAAAGATGTCGTGCTGATTCACTATTCTGACCAATACACAAATTCTGCTAGCTATGATGCGATAACAGTTAGCCGACAAACTGATCTTTACAATAAAGTACTAGAAAAGGATGAGGGTGGAATTATTGGGGAATTTAATGCCTTTAATGGTGAATGGCTCCTTAAAATGATAACGGCTGACAAAAGAATCAGAAAAGAACGTAAAGGAATTTTAGGCGCTTATAAATTTCTAAATTGTCTCATAAAAGATTCTGATATCACTTGGGTACCACTATCTATTGGCGAAGTTATTCGTGTGTCAGGAAATATAGGTTTGAAAATATCTGATAGTGATTTTTCTCGAAATGTAAATGGTTATAAGTCAGGCGCTATATCTGATGATGTGCTTTTTGTAGGCTTTAAAGATCAGAAAATGTACCTGTTGCCTTTAGAAGTTAAAACGGGTAGTCGGCCTGATTATAAAAAAGCGGTTTTACAAGCAAAGGAACTGAAGCGTTATCTTTCCGAAGATATCCTAGGAAAGGATAGTTTTTCTGGTGGTCTGTTCCGTGGTTTGTTTATTCGACAAGTACTTATGCAAATTGATAAGTATCAGCTATATAAAGTATATAGTGAGAAATATTTTAATGCTTTTTTAGGC
>JAESUN010000123.1 GCA_016763045.1 Opitutaceae bacterium
CATCTTTCATTAATTGGCTGTTGTAAAAAATCATGCTGCTATTGCTATTTCAAGTTGTTTAATAATATTATCTAAAGTGTATTCTGTAAAGGGTTTTACTCTGGTCCACAATTCTGAAAAACTATTGACCATATCATATAAATGAGCTGCTTCTTTTTGAGTGGGAGCTACTCCTTTAGGTTCGGATTTTCGACCTCCTACCAGAATAAGCATCGTTTTTTCGATTGCTCCTTGCTTGTTGTATAATTTGAAACTGTTCATATTAATAACATCATTCACATGGTAGTTGCGATATAACCAATTGAAAAAAGGACGGTATTTAGCAATGAAACCATCTTCACCGAAATACACATGACCCATAATGATGATGGCTGCTTTTCCCGTATCTTTCATTGTATATAATCCCAATCCTGACATCAAATGCTCTAATCGAATGTGCTTTTCTAATCCTACATGACTGTTAAAGTATTTTCGGATAATTCGCTCTTTGTCGAATTTATCATCGTCCCATCTCGCAAATGGTGAATTCGTAACCATCACATCGTATTTCTTTTCCATTTCTTCAAGGAAAGGTTTTGCTGCATTGAGATTGGTGTATTTGTTAAACCCTTGAAATTTTAAGGATACCATTCGGCTATGGTCAATTTCATTAACGTGTGTTTTTCTTGGATCAGCTCCTACTAACAACAACCCGTTTCCTGCACTTGGCTCAAAAATCCATTGAGCTGCTTCCATCTCTGTATATTGAGCTATAATTGCTCCAATAGGGCAAGGGGTAGAATATTGCTTGTAAATTTCTTTGCTGCTATCGGAATAGGCATAAGTGGGTTGTAACTTGTTCCAGAAATAAATCATTTTTTCCAGTCGTTCTTCAAAAGGAATAGATTCTCGATAGATTTGCTTGTACCATAGTAACCAACTAAGTTCTGCTGCTTCCCACATCATCCCCATATTTGGTACATTTAATTCAGTAGCTAACTTTTGAATATATCCTTTGGTGGGTCTTTCTCCTTTTGCATATTTTTCGTGCATAGTAGCGACTACCCTATCTAGGTAATCGTTTTTAGGAGTTGATTGTTTCGTGTTTTGGGGTTCAGCTTGTGCTGTTGATTGAGCTTCTAATTCTGAAATGACATCATCTGGATGAACTCCCAATTTCATTAAGAAGCCTTCAAATACGTGTTTAACTTCCGTGAAGTTTGAGGCTATTAAGTCAGTCAATAAGTCATTAATTGTTGCTGTTGTTGAAATGTAATAGCTTTCCTTTCTTGGCTTCTTCGTGTACAAATCCATTTCAGCACCTAAATTACCGTTGAGCCAACTCCAATCTTCACTCGTTACTTTTTCCAACTGTTTTACAAATTCAGCTAATGGAGCATTGATTTGATTGAGAATAATTTGCAGCCCTAAAAAGGGCGTATAATTCCACCCTTGATAGCCTTTACCCAAAACCATCACATTGACACAACTGAACATCGTAGCATCTCCAGCTTGATTTTCTCCTTCACAATCTTTCATACTTTGTTTAGGAATATCTTTCTCTGGAGTAAACAAGAATTTGTTTTTTACTGCTTGATTTCTTTCTCTGGCTTCAGGAAGTAATTTGTCAATGTGAATGTTATTGTAAACATTGGTGAAAATGTCTCTAAAAGACATTTCATCTGCTTTTTTTGTAGTGGTGTATTTCCCCTTTCCTTTTCCATAATCATAAGGAATAGCATAACCCAATTGAATGGCTTGCTCCATTACTTGTTTGGCTTTGCGAACTACCGAAGTTTGATAAGCTGAAAGTTTATCGAAACCGATACTGCCATACTCGATAAATTCTTCTAATGAGAATTTATTGCGGATGTCCTTTGATGTCGATTTATTTGAATTTGATTTAGTCGATTCTTCCTTTGATTTAGGCTTTTTAGGGGGTGATCTTCTGTATTTTTCGATTTGTAGTTTGCTCTCTAACAAACCATTAATATCCCACGTCAGTTTTCGGTATTTTTCCTTCTCTTTTGCTTTGGGTTTATTTGTTTTCGGATTAATCGTTTCCAATCGAGCATCTTCTAAAACTCGAAGTTTCTGTTCTATGTGAAAAATAGCTGTAGTAGTACCAGCTATTGGTCGATAATGTTCTACTACTGCCCACCAATCAACTCCTTTTGATGTCAAAATTCTTGAAAGCGGATAAACACTCGTATAACCTCCGTGAATATTAACATAGGGATAAGCCAAGTCGGTAGGAAATCCCAGTTCTTCAAATACTTCTTCGCCTCTTGCTTGCCATTCTTTCAGTAATGTTCCTCTCTTTATTTTAAATCCGTAGTCTGTTGGGTGAGGCATTTGTGAAAGCTCAAATAATTCTATGGCTGTGGCTTCTGATAGTTCACTATCATTTAACAGTAATAAGTTCGGAGAGGCTTTCTGTATTTTTTTTGTATCCTTAATAAAAAGTGAACCTGAAATAAAAGGTTCTTTAGTGGTTCTTGGAACGATTACATTTGGAATTTCTTTGCCTTTGGATTCAATATCAACTGCTACTGTTTTGCTTATTTCGGTATCTTTTGATTCAATATTGTCAGATTTCGTTGCTTTTTGTTTTCTATCCTGATAATCTTTAACCAGTTGATCTATTTGTTGTTTTATCTTGGTGCTTTCCTCAAAATATTTAGGAGAAAAACTGATGCTATTTTTGGGAGAGTATTCTTCAACTGGAAGAACAATTGTAGCATATACAGTATGTACATCATCTTCTAATTCGTCCGTCCCAAATCGAAGGCTGATTTTTTGCCCTAATGGATGTTCTCCATTTAGCATTAAGATACCGCTAAACTCTTTGCTCCATTTAGTGTATTCTATTGTAAAGTCTGTTAATTCAAGGACTTTCGCCAATTCTTTAAAGGCTTCTGTACCTAATTGTTCAAATTGTTTTTTGAGCTTACCATTTTCAATTTGAGAATCAATTTTTTTATGCTTGTCAAGGAATGTAGAAAATTCTGATAGCTTATTGGTTTTGCTCGTCTTTGGATGTTTCTCTAAAGGGGTGAAAAACTCCTGTATAATCTGGTCTGCTATTTCAGGAATTGTTCTTTTAAAATAAGATTCAATCATTCGTTCATCAAACAACCCTTCGGAAATGGTATCGGAAAAATTGGCTATCTGTTCTTCATCTTTAAGTGAGTGTCCAAGTTTTTTTGCTCGTTCAATAATTTGGTTAATTATATCTTGCTGAAAAGCAATGCTCTCATTTTCAATCAAAGTTTTAATATGGGATACCTCTATGGTCTTATTGCTAATCTTTTCTTTTAGTACTGCTTTTTGCTCTTTGCTCGCTTTATCTTTTTCTCCTTTTAGAGCTTCCAATACGGTTTTCCATCGTTGGATTTGTTCGGCTGCTGGTTCTTCGTGTTTTTCGCTAAAGTGCTGATGTGTATCGTCCCATCGTGCTTGCAGGTCAATTACAACATAAGGTTTATCAAAAGCATCCTGAACCGAAAAAAAACCATTAAATCCGAGGTCAATTAATTGTTCACGGTAACTTTTTTCATTTTGTTTTTTTGTTTTATTTTCTTCTGTTTTACCAACGTATTTCTCCTTTTTGTAAATAATTTGTGATACATCAAAAACAATCCAATCATAGCGTTGTTCTTGTGGCCATTCAATTTCGTTCATATATTGAATGCTATCAATACCTACTGGTCTAAGCACTTCATTCAAATAACGAATGGTTAGCACTTCATAGTTGATGATAAGTTTTCCCTTATTTAGCCATTTACCAGAACCCAGTACATTAGAAATGCTTGGCTCTTGATCTCTTTCAACATTATAGTACGGAAGTTCTAAAGTTTTTAATAATTCTTCTGGTCTTTCGGTTATGATTTTTTGCTCAACTCCCCAACGCAATACTTTTTTTACCAATGTTGATTCGGTAGTTCTTAATGTCTTCTTTACTTTTATTCCAACAATAAAAACACGACAATCCTCATAACTGTCTTTGTAAGGTTCATTCGCAAATAGTTGTTCGGATAATTCTTTGCTCGGAGTAAAATGATAGCCAAATTGTGAAGGTATATCTCCTGTAATTGAACCTAAGAATTGTTTTTCAAATCGTTTAAACGGAATACAAGTACCGTGATAAAGTGGACTAACTTCCTGACTTTTTTCTATGATTTCAAAATCTTTTCCGTTGAATTGTTCTAATGAGCTATTCTTAGGGGTTAGCTTTGTAGTTTCTTCTTCAAGTTCTGGCTCATTATCCTGAATATTGTATTCTGTGCTTAAATATTCTCGGACTGCTTTGAGTGCTTTACTGATTAAATCACGTTTCTTTTTTTCATTGTTCAAAATAGAATCAGGACTATTCAAATCAGCAATCATTTGCTTAATCAATTTTTTGGCTGCTCCTTGAATCGCTGATGGCCAACTATCGTATGTTGGATCATTTTCTGTGATTGGACTAGAACCTCCACTAACATCACCAAAATCTTTATTGGTGGAAAAAGCAGAACGATATAGCTTATCCTCACCAAGCACCGTTTTAATTGTTGCTCTATACTTGGCAGTTGTTGGTATAGGAATCTCTATTTTGACATAACGATCTCCTGCCGTTTCTTGGGTATATACGCCATGTTCATTGGTGAATCTATCTTTACCTGATTGTGTTGGTAGAATATCAGTAATTACCTTTCCTTCACTTAATAATGCTCTTGCTTTTTTTTTATAGTTTCTTGCAGAAACATCTACTCCGTTAAAAGCTGCTTCGTATTTATTTTTTCCGTAACGTTTTGCTATTGCCGTTGCAACTGTCTTAAAGGAATCAAAAACAACATAACTCTCCTGTTCTTTTTTTGCGTTCTTGTTAAAGGAGATCGTTACGTAACTGAATTTATTATGATCTATGTTTGCTTCCGTTGGTTCAAAAGAGGGTTGTATATGAACGCTTGTAAACGCTTCTCCTTTAAGGAGTGCTTTTTTCAAATCTTCTGCGTAGTTGTTATAAGCAGGGTGCTGAGTAGCATACCACTTTAAAGGTTCACGAAAACCTTGTTTAAAACCAAACTCCTTTAAGTGATTAGATAGCTCTTTAGAAAGCTCCTCGCTAAAGAGAAGTTCTACTCCACGTTTTGCATCATTTAAAGCTACTTCGACCTTCATTATAAACGTTTAGTTTTATCGGTTAAATAAACCCCCCCTATAGGGGGGAGTTTTGTTTTTTTGTAACGTTCTCTTTAAGGGGGTACTTTATTAGATAAAAAACTCCTTCCTATAAGAGCCTCCTTTTTAAAGGGCAGGGGGGTAAAAGTATGGGGGCTTTCCTTTAGGAGATAGTACAGACATTCTACACCTGTCGAATGATGTCGATATGGAACTAATTAGAAAAAGGAAAGTAGCTTTAGGTATTAAAGGCGTTATATCAAATTTGCTATTGTAAAAGAACTGTAAAAGTTTTGTTGAATCATTTTTAAAAGAAAACTGGTCTCTTTAAGGAAGGTGCTAATCAATTATCGGAAAAATTGAAAGATAATTTATTAGTTTTGAATCAAATCAC
>JAESUN010000124.1 GCA_016763045.1 Opitutaceae bacterium
CACGAGCAGAAATTCTTTCATGGATCCCTGAATTGACCGGAATCATCAATCAGGCAGAAGTGACGATCGATGATGAATTATTGGCGTTGGCTCCGAAGCTGCGCATTGTTGCAAACGTTGCTCTCGGAATAGATAATCTCAATCTAAAGCTTTTATCAGAGCGAAAGATCTGGGGAACGAATACACCCAATGCCTTTGGAGATTCGACAGCGGATTTCACTCTAGCAATGATTTTGGCGGTAACGCGGCGAGTTTGTTCGGCAGATGCCTATGTGAAGTCGGGCCAGTGGAAATCATTCCAACCTGGAGTTTGGGATGGTGATCTTCTCAGTGGTCGGACCTTGGGCATTGTCGGTTATGGACGCATTGGCGAAGGTGTTGCAAGAAGAGCAAGAGGATTTGGGATGAAGATTATTTTTCATCGACGTACTCGAATAGATGACCCTGGGTATCGAGAGTTAGATGATCTTTTAAAGGAAGCAGATATTGTGTCTTTGCATACGCCACTGAGTAAAGAGACGGAAAAGCTGATCAGCCGTGAGCGGTTAGCGTTGATGAAACCAGAGGCTTATCTTGTGAATATGGCACGTGGGCGAGTAGTGGATCAAGAGGCCTTGATTGAAGCGTTAAAAGCGGGGCGGCTTCGGGGAGCGGCTCTGGATGTTTTTGAAGAGGAGCCGAATGTTCCTACAGAACTTTTTCAAATGGATAATGTGGTTCTCACACCGCATATTGGAGGTGGCTCCAGAGAATGTAGGTTTTCTGCGAGACATCTTTGTGCGGCTAATATCGCGGCTGTTTTGGACGGGAAACCGCCTTTGACACCAGTCAATAGCTGGTAGGCACTGCGAGAGTTTTCGAAGATTTCTATGGGATAAAAAGGATGATAAAAAAAGTTTAAATTTGGTTCACAAAAAAAAATCTGTTTCACTGCCCGGGAAAAAGGGAAGTGGAAACTGTGTGGATCCACGGCATCTATCGAATGGATTTGAGATTCCGACAGAGTCTTACAGTGATCAGCCGTTTATCGTAAAAACTCTAGATGGAGCCTGGCTTTGCATTCTGACCACAGGGAGTGGGCATGAGGGGCAAGCGGGGCAACATATTGTGACGAGTCGAAGCACTGACATGGGGCGGACCTGGTCAAAGCCAGTCCGATTGGAACCGCCCAGTGGGCCAGAGGCTTCGTATGCGGTTTTACTTCGGATTCCCTCAGGTCGAATTTTTGCTTTTTATAATCATAATACGGATAATGTCCGGAAGGTAAAAGCCGACAATCCTCCCTATGAAGATGGGTACTGCCGGCGAGTAGATTCTTTGGGGTATTTTGTTTTTAAATACAGTGATGACCACGGGCGTAGTTGGTCAAAGAAACGTTATCCATTGGATGTTCGTGAAATGGAGATCGATCGAAACAATGCAGATGGAGGGAAGTTGCGTTATTTTTGGAATGTGGGCCGGCCTTTCATTGCGAAAAGAGCAGGGTTTGTTTCGTTGCATAAAGTCGGTGGGTTTGGAGAGGGATTTTTCACTCGTTCGGAAGGGGTCTTGATTAAGAGTTCCACTCTTTTGTCCGAAACGGATCCACGTAAAATCACCTGGGAAACACTTCCGGATGGGGATCGTGGATTACGTTCTCCGAAGGGGGGAGGGCCTATTGCGGAGGAGCATAGTTATACGGTTTTAAGCGACGGATCTTTCTATTGTGTTTATCGTACCATTGATGGATCTCCGGCTTGTGCATACAGTAGAGATGGAGGGCATAGCTGGTCGAGTCCGCAGTATAAACGGTATGGGAATGGACGTCAGATCCGACATCCGAGAGCGGCCAATTTTGTCTGGCGTTGTCGCAACGGAAAATATCTCTACTGGTTTCATAATCATGGGGGTGATTGGTATGAGGATAGAAATCCTGTCTGGTTAAGCGGTGGAGTAGAGGTGGATAGTCCGAAGGGAAAAGTCATCGAATGGTCTCAACCAGAGGTGATTCTTTATGAAGATGATCCTGAAATACAAATGAGCTATCCAGATATGGTGGAGGAACGTGGCCAGGTTTTTCTGACGGAAACCCAAAAGGATATCGCCCGTGTCCATGTGATGGATAAGGAATTACTCAAAGGACTTTGGAATAGAGAGAGAGCGAAGGGGATCGTAAAGGATGGGTTGGTTCTGAGTCGAAAATTTCAAAAAACGGGTTCAAAGTCTATCGGGATGCTTAGATTACCCTTGTTCCTTGAGCGTGATGCTACTGAGCCCGATTTTCGTAATAAGGACTTACGTAAAGGGTTCACGATCGATCTCTCTTTTCAGCTCGATTCCCTAAAGCGAAATCAGATTTTGTTGGATTCCCGAACCTCAACCGGACAGGGGTTTGCGTTGCAGACAACGGAAAACAAAACCCTGGAAATCATTCTGAATGATGGGCGGACAGAGAACCGATGGGAGAGCGACAGAGGGATGTTAACGACTAAACAAAAACAGCATGTTTCGATCATTGTAGATGGAGGCCCAAAGCTGATCACTTTTATCATTGATGGCATTCCTTGTGGTGGTTCTGGCCAACGCCAATTTGGATGGGGCCGGTTTAGCCCACATCTGCGTCATGCAAATGGCTCAAGAAATCTCCTGATTGGACCTAGCCTAAAGGGAACGGTTTTTTCAGTGCGAATTTATGATCGCTTTTTACGAACGGCGGAGGCTATCGCTAATTTTCAAGCCCTGAACCGGTGAGATTTTGTAAATAAGAATGTTCTCTAAGGAAACAAATCTTCCGGATTTTTTTATCAGTTGCGATTGGGGGACATCCAATTTCAGGCTCCGGCTGATTTCCACGAAAAATCAGGCGATTATGGCGGAACTCAGTAATGATTGTGGAGCCAAGACGGTTTCTCAGCAATCAGGGGTTCCTACGGGCGGAGATCCTGAACGGAGCCTGTTTGCAACCATCTTGTTGCAAGGAGTCGATCAGCTATGCGAGAAGGTGGAAGCCAGCGAGTCGTCGATCCCTGTGGTTGTTTCAGGAATGGCGAGCTCCTCGATTGGATGGGTTGAGCTGCCGTATGCGATATTACCATTTCCGCTGGATGGATCAGCTGCGGTTACTAAAAAAATGTCTTTGAGGACGTCTCAAGGGAGAGCTCTTTCAGTTTTACTCATTTCGGGGGTTCAGAGTGATGACGATGTCATGCGAGGGGAGGAGACTGAAATACTGGGCTTTTTTTCAGGAGAAAAGTGTCATGGCTCTTCGACGGAAGGGTGGCTTGTGCTTCCGGGAACCCATTCGAAACATGTTTGTTTAGAGAAAGGTAGGTTGGTTGCGTTTCGAACCTTTCTGACAGGCGAGTTATTTGATCTTCTGCGGCACCACAGTATTTTGAGCGCGTCTGTTACATCCGCATCGAACTCTTTGGATGGAGCGAGTGAGGGATTTTTTTGTGATGGGCTGACGGCGGCGCGGGATCTCGGATGGTCCTCTGGGCTTTTTAGTGTGAGGACAAACACTCTGTTGAAACAGTTTTCGACGGAACAGAATACGGCTTTTCTCAGCGGGCTTTTAATTGGCAGCGAAGTGATGGATTCTCCGGCGGTAAGGGCAAACCCTTCTCATCCCATTTATTTGGATGGGCGTACGCATTTATCATCATTTTACCATAAGGCATTTTCGTTTCTGCATCCGACTAGAACGATTATCTTTCTCGGCCAGGAAGAAGGGCTTCCGCCTGTGGTGTTGGGGCATATGCGATTATTGTCTCAAGGGGCGAATCTGTCTTGCGGAGAATGAAGGCATCTGACGAGATGATTTCTAGTCACATTGTGGCGTCACATTTTTAATTCCAGACTGGTTATGAAACACTCCCAAATTGCTGCTCAGCTTTATACAATTAGAGACTATCTGAAGACTCCGGCGGAGATCGCTGTTTCTTTGAAAAAAATTAGAGAAATTGGTTATACGGCAGTCCAGGTCAGTGCGATGGGCCCCATAGCAGAAGAGGAATTGAACCGGATATTAGCGGGTGAAGGGCTTACTTGTTGCGCGACCCATGAACCGAGTGATCTCATCCGCAAAAATCCAGAGAAGGTGATTGAACGTCTTCAGGCACTGGAGTGTGGCATCACAGCTTATCCGTATCCGCTGGATGTCGATTTCTCAAAGAAGGATGATGTGGAGGAGCTCATCGACGATTTAAATAAAGCTGGGGAGAAGATGCGTCGAGCAGGCATCACTTTGTGTTATCATAACCATGCGATCGAATTTGTGAAAGTTAATGGGAAAACAATTCTGGATCATATCTACGATTCGATTCCGAAAGAGAATTTGGCTTCCGAAATTGATACTTACTGGGTTCAATATGGTGGAGGTGATCCCATCGAATGGTGTCGTAAATTAGAGGGACGAATGCCTATTATTCATCTCAAAGATTATAAGTTTACCACCGAGAATAAACCGGACTACGCAGAAATTGGGTATGGGAACCTTGATTGGAAACGCTTGATTTCTGCCGCAGATCAAGCTGGATGTCATTGGTATACGGTAGAGCAAGATACTTGTGACGGAGATCCTTTTGATTCTCTGAAAATGAGCTTTGAATACATCAAAAATAATTTAGTAGAGTAAAAGAGTAATGACTGATAAAAATTTCCCATTGACCCAAGAGCAGCTGGAGGAACTGACCACACGGTTTCCCACACCTTTTCACCTATATGATGAAAAGGCGATGCGTGCGAATGCACGACGGCTCAAAGCAGCCTTTTCCTGGAACCCTGGTTTTAAGGAATATTTCGCTGTCAAAGCAGCTCCGAATCCTTTTTTGATGAAGGTTTTGCATACGGAAGGGTTTGGTTCGGACTGTTCGTCGATAGCGGAATTACTGCTTTCGGAGGAGGTTGGTATCGTAGGCGAAGAAATTATTTTCACTTCAAACGATACTCCAAAGGTTGAATACGTTAAAGCCGTGGAGCTTGGGGCTATTATCAACCTGGATGATATTTCGCATATTCAATATCTTGAGGAGTGTGCGGGTCTTCCGGAGTTGGTTTGTTGCCGATACAATCCGGGAGCGCTCAAGGATGGGATGCCATCATTGGTCATCCGGAGGAAGCCAAGTATGGCTTTACTCGCGAGCAGCTCTTTGAAGGA
>JAESUN010000125.1 GCA_016763045.1 Opitutaceae bacterium
CGGTAACCACCGCCGCCGCCGCCGCCATCACGTCCGCCACGGTAACCACCGCCACCGCCACCGCCGCCATCACGTCCACCACGGTCGCCACGATCTTCGCGAGGACGCGCTTCGTTGACGGTTAAATCACGACCTTCAAATCCTTCTCCGTTAAACATAGAGACTGCCTTTTGAGCCTCCTCATCTGACGACATTGTCACGAATCCAAACCCGCGAGATCTGCCAGAATACTTCTCGATCATGATGACAGCTTCTTGAACATCTCCTGCTTGAGAAAAATGATCCTGAAGACTTTCATCTGTCGCACTAAACGGCAAATTACCTACATACAATTTGTTACCCATATCTATTTACTACTTCTATCTTTGTATATCCTCCTAACGAGTACTGTTTCCGATCATCGGATTTCAAATCGTCCCAGAAGCTAACCTTCAACTGACAATCTACCAACTATTCTGCTGGGCCTGACATACTTTTGCCCGCAACGATTACGAATTGGCCGGGTAGAGCAATCTAAAAATTCCCAATCGACACCCCGGTCAGAAAGGTGATTTCAACAGGCTTTTCTCCTAATTCCAAACTGGTTTTACGAAATCCAGAGAAAGCTCCATCCCAGTTAAGTTCATTTTTTCTTTCAGAAACAGCTTTGTTTGCACTCGTATTCCCTTCTCTTGGAAATGAAAATGCCCTCATTTTTCTAAAGATTTTGCTTCAAAAACAGTACCTTTATCACTCACAACAACGTGCCTCTTGCTTCAACTCTAGATCTAATTGGAGATCGATGGACTCTATTGGTAATCAGGGATTTAGTTCTTGGAAAAAATCATTTTGAAGAATTTCTCCACTCTCCCGAAAATATTGCCTCCAACATTCTTCCTGATCGACTAAAACGTCTGATTGATTCCACACTCGTCAAAAAACACCTGATCAACAAGATGGATGAAAGACTGTATACTAACTCACATCAAAAGGCGAACTACTGCGACCTTTGATGCAGGCAATCACACAATGGAGACAAATAAACATCTCCAAGACCGATACAGCCATTGATTGAAACACAGCTGATTACAAAACCACCGTCATCCGATCTAATATCATACCGATGATCCATAAAAGCTACTGTTTCACTAATACTTAAGAAACGATCCCTTTAAAGACTCAATCCCAGCAAACAGACTGGAGCACATTTCCTTTTAATTGAACAATTCCTACGATACCATAAACAGGGTACTCTCAAGCTCCTCTCTGGGCCGTGCTAAGTCAATCCGTCAACTTGGTGGTACGGCTACAAAGAAATTCGAGACCCATACCCCAAAAGGAAGGTTCGTCGTACGCATCAGGCCCATCGAGTTCGCGACTCATGACCTGATCCGTTTTGACCATACAATGCTGCAAAACCTCACTAAAATGCAGTTGCCTGTTCCTCGCCTTCAAAAAAAAGCGGACGGAACCACCTGGATCAAAATAGATGAAGATGTATTCGAGGTTCTTTCATGGATAGAGGGGAAATACTTCGATTTCGACGATGCTGAGGCCCTAAAAAATCTGGGTGAGCTTTTAGGGAAATTTCACAGCATCCCACCTAACAAAATACCCTCAGGCAAAGAAGGATGGCTCCGCGAGGATCATCCCGACCTCCTCCGTCAATATGTAACACAGCTGACAATCCTCTGCAAAACCGACGCGGAAAAAGAAGATATCCGCAAATTAGAGATACAACTTAATCGTGTAAAAAACAAGCTCACCCCAATTTATAACGACCTACCCCAAGCCGTCATTCATGGCGATATTCATCCGGGCAATGTCGCTTTTGAAAATTCAAAGGTCTCTGCTGTCTATGATTTCGACTACCTGAGCATCCAGGCCCGGGTGAGAGATCTCAGCGATGCAATAATTTTTTTCGCAGCCAATCGTGAGTCTGCTATAGTCGCCGATGATATTTATTCGCTAACGGCTCCATTCAAACTCGATCTTGAAAGGTCGCTTATCTTACTTCGAGGCTATCATCAAATAAACCCGCTTGAAGCTGCGGAAATTCAAGTTTTACCAGAATTTATGAAATCTCGCTGGTGCCAGATTCGACTTCGCGGAAGCAGAAAAGTTGAAGAATCGAAAAAAGTGGCCTTTGTTCTGAATGATTTTTTTGAGCTGATTGCGCACGTTGATTCGGTTGGGACTGAATTCACGAAAAGCATCCTTCAGGGGCTGAATATTTAGGTTATTAAACCCAATGATCCCATGGGGAAAGACGATAGCCCCAAGTTACTTTTATCCCAACTCCTGTATCCATTTCTATCGGATTAATTGAGATTTGATCGATTGTTCAGAGGCAACGATCACTCTTCATTCGAAACCATACGAGAAGCGATATCACCTTCGAGATAAAGAGTCCGAGTAGGGAACGCTATGGACAAGCCACGCTCATTGATTGCCTTCATGATCTTCAGGTTAACCCTCTGACGCACATCCATATACTCCAGCCATTTTGTCGTCTTCGTAAAATAATAAACCAGAATATCGAGAGAGCTGGTTCCAAAATCAGTAAAATTCACCAAAATAAACTCTTGGTGAACATCTGGATCGTTTCGCAATAATTCACGAATATCTTCTACCAGGCCAGCCATGTCCTCTGGTTGCGTCTCATAGGTGACCCCAACTACCTGCTTTACCCGTCTCTTGGGCATCCGACTCCAATTTTCGACAATCTCATTCGCCAAAACTTTGTTGGGAATAGTGAGCTGAGATTTTGCCCATGTTCGCACTTTCGTTGAACGCAGACCGATCTCTTCAACATCTCCATCGACCTTATCTCCAACTTGAATCCAATCCCCCACTTTAAAAGGTCTGTCTGCTATAATAGAGAGTGATCCGAAAAAGTTGCCGAGTGATTCTTGGGCCGCTAAAGCCACGGCCAATCCACCAATACCTAGGCCCGCCATCAAACTGCTGACAGAATACCCCAAGTTTTGGATGACAAGAATCGTCCCAATGATAATGAGAAAAACACGGGCCGCTTTTTTCAGCAGAGGAATGAAATGGTAAACGGAAGAATCATGTTCATCTGCCAGCTCATGAAGAGAGTCCGCTAATAAATCAACGAGCCGAAGGATCCCCCAAAAAACGATAACCATGATCGCTCCCTGAAAAAGGCGAAAAGCGAGAGCATCGGCTTCCTGTGTCAATGTAAGCACATTCACCGTAAAAAAAAGTCCAACAACGATCACTAAACTACTAATCGGGCCCTCAATGGATGGAATCAGTCGGTCATCAAACTTCCAATTCGTTCTGCTCGCCAGAGCTTTAAGCCGTTTAAAAACGATCAAGAGCAACGCTTTGCGAAAAACAAAACTCAATAACAAGATCGTAAACGAAAGAAGCACTTGGCCATAGGTATTTGCGCCTATTTGAACAGTTAGAAAATCAACCAAGGCATTAAAAGCAGTATCCCAAGTGATCGCTTCTACCTCTGCGACTTGCGTGGACTCAGCTAGAGAAGGAGGATTCTCTTCCTGTGACATGCCCCGAGGACAAGCCATCATCAAAACCCAAAGAAAAAGTAAGGTCAAATATCTCATTTCCAATGCAAGACATACGAAAAGCACCTGATCCACCAAGAAAAAAGCATTCGCTGTCTTTATTTTTTTATCCTATCCTCTTGAATTAAAGAATGCCAACCCTTCTCTTTAAGCACGCTCTCATCCTTCTTCTCTTACTTCTTCCCGGAAAGGTTTCCTTAGCAGATGAGCCCATCCGCGGGATCATCATCTCCTGCCAGACATGGGGATGGGAATGGGGAACAGATGAAATGGTCGAAGCAATGGAGAATGTCCAAGCCATCGGTGCAACCTGGGTTGCCATCCACCCTTACGCACGTATTCAGAGAGATGGAACCGTAAGCTTCGAA
>JAESUN010000126.1 GCA_016763045.1 Opitutaceae bacterium
ACCAATTTTTCACAAACGTGAGCGGATTTTCCTATTCCGGAAAAAATTATTTTGTGGTTGGCGTTGAGGGTTCGTTCGATTTCCAGAACAACATCAACAAAGGATTGGTCTAAGGAGGCCATCGTTGCATTTAGTGCATTGGCTTCTATTTTGATGCATTCCTTTGCGCGGATCAACAGTTGAGACTCGTCAGGTGACATATTTTTTATGTTTTTTCTGGTTTGAAAATTACTTTTAATTAAGGTTGTCACAATATCTTTCTCAGTTTTGTCAAAATGCGTACCTTTTATCGAAATTTGCAACCGGCTTTTATTGTCGTCATTACCCTTTTGTGGGCTGCTTGTGGGGGTCAGAACGACCTACAAATTGATGCTGAAATCGATGAGCCTCATTTTCGCCGTGGGCAACAGGAGATTCGTTCTGGACGTAATCAGGTAGCATTGCAGGCCTTTCTCAAGGTGATCGAGAAGAGGTCAGGAGAAGCTCCCGAGTCTCATTTCAAGGCAGGAGAGCTTTATTTAAATCATATCAAGGATCCTATTGCGGCTATTTACCATTTGCGTAAGTTTTTGGAGATCAGGCCGAATGGTCAGAAAGCCCCGTTGGCGAGACAGATGGTTAATACGGCGAAAAAAGAGTTTGCCCGAACGCTTCCAGCCAAGCCTCTGGAAGGTCAGATGGAGCGTTTGGACTTGATGGACTTGGTAGATAAATTGAAGAAGGAGAATGAATCCTTAAAGGTGCAATTGGCAACTTCATCACCATCGAATACTTCAGTAGGGTTTGTTTCCGGGTCTTCACGTTCACAGGTGACAGCGACCCATGCTACAAGACCAGTATCGGTTTTAACTCCTGCTCATAGCTCCCGACGGTATGTTGTTACGAGGGGAGATACTCTCTATCGAATTAGCGTAAAGGTCTATGGTTCGGGAAATCGATGGAGAGATATTTTTGAAACTAATCGTTCTATTTTGGGAAGCCCAAATGATCTAAAGGTCGGGACGGAATTAGTGATTCCGTAAGGGTCTTGTTTAAAGAGAGGGAATTAATTGGAGGGAAGACCTTCGTAGATGAGCTCGAAGGAATCGAGTGGAAGATCACCAAACCCTGTGCCAAAGGGGGCTTCGACCAACGTTTTGGTTGAGAGCATTCCCTCTTTTATGGCGACTTGAGGCCACCCCTCTCCACTTGCTTGGTAGAGATCTGGATGTGCTTTGAGCACGGCCGATTGGATTGATTGAGGGAAAAAGGAAAGGCCTTTAAAATAGTGGTGCCCGTTTCGTTCAATACTGGTAATACCAAGGCTCATCTGAACGACGAGATCCTGAATGAGAGCGACAGGACCTATGTTGGATAGATCTTCTCCACTCATGAGATATGTTGCAGAGGGATTTTCGCGCGATTTCTGTCTCAATAGACAGGCATTTGCTAGTCCTTTAAAAACACCTTTACAATTTTTGTGACTGGTTCCGGCATAACCCAGATGGAGAGCCTTGGGTAGACTGCCTAGTTCTGCATCGGATTCATCAATGATGATCGGTGGCCGGTCGGGCCAGCTCGAGGTCATTTCTCCTATGGAATCGCTGAGGGCTAGGCTCCGGTGGAATGGCTGTTCGATAAACAGGAGGTTCTTAAGGAATTCTGAGAGTTGAGGATGAATCGAGATTTTTTGCCAAAAGGCTGCAAAGGATGCGACATCATGAAAACTCTCATTCCCATCAATGGAAAAGGAATAGTCGGTACAATTTTTCTTCAGAATCTTGGCAATAATGATCAGTCGTTCGATGTCTGTATCTTGTTGACCATTGATTTTGAGTTTGAAGTGTCGAAGTCCGTACGTGTGGATATTTTCCTCAAGCGATTGAGGGAGACCATCATGCAAGCGCTCTGCTTCGATGATATCGTCAGTCATCAGGGGGTCTGCCAAGCCAACTGTATGTCGTGCAAAAACACTGGTTGGAGGAGCGGTATCAAGGTAATCGAGTGGAGATGAACCAGAGAGTTCAGAGTGGATTTTTCCGAGGTCGATTCCGAGGGAATTTGTTTTTACCGCTGAAAAGAAAGTCTCATTGGTGCCCTTACAAAAAGCATCCAGCAGAGCTCTCTCAATTAAGGTGGTTCCAAAGTTTGAGAGAAGTGGTGGGTATTGGTTTTGAATCCCCCAGGCTAATTGGGGTTTGTAGATCTTTTGCCATAGTTCAAATGGAGTCTCTGCTTCTTCTCCGATGGAGATATTCATGGCATGGTGGATCACGTCCAGCATCTCACTTATTTCATCAAGGGGGTCTTTATCAGGGTCTTTGGTAAACCATTTGGGAGGGAGATGGTCTGCGGAGATTCCTTTCTGCTCTTTGCCATTTACCGAAAGAGAGATTTCGAGAAAGACGTGAGGGACTTCGACCATGGTTGCGATACCATATTTAAAAGGCATGCGTGCTTTAATATCGGTTCTATAGAGACGGTCGGAGATGATTTTGAGCATGTAATAAAAATGGATTTTAAAGCTTTAGACTATTTCTGAAAAAAGAAATTCGGTGATTTGTAATCTCTTCTGATTATAGGCCCAGGTATTTGTCTCGTCCTTTGACGAGAGCTTCAATTTTCCGATCTGAGACAGAACGTTTCAACATCCAAAAACCGCAATCCGGGTGAATCCAACGTATGCGACCTTCTCCGATTTTTTTCTCCGCTTTCTCGATTCTCTGTGCGACCTCATCTGCCGTTTCTATGTGATTAACTTTTACGTCGATAACACCGATGCCGAGATCGATCTTGGTATCAATGTCCTTGAGGGCGTTTAAATCACTGGAAGGGCGATGGGCGAGTTCCATAACGAGATGATCGGTATGCAGGCTGTTTAGAAAGTTAATCGATGCTTTCCAGTTTCCCGATTGGATGGTTTGTCCTCCATAATTCCCAAAACAGAAGTGTACCGCTTTTTCTCCTTTGATTTTATCCAGAACAATATTGATTGCTTTTGCCGCCAAGGGAGCATCTGCGGGGTTCCCGGGTATATTGGCTTCATCAATTTGTACACATGTGCAAGGAAGCCCCGGCATTTGTTGCGCGATTACTTCGGCTACACTCAGTGTAAGATCTTCAAAATTGCCGTAGTGGTTGTCCAACAGCGTTCGAGACAACATATAAGGGCTCGTGATGGTAAATTTGAAAGGACCTCCTGATACTGAGGCAGCCCGTTTACAATCAGTCAGAAGATCAAGGCTACCTTCTGCGAGAGGTCCGGTTACGATTCCGGCAGGTTTATTGCGGAACCCCATGCTCTTTTTTCTGGAAAAGGCTTCCGTATCAGAGCGCCCGATCGCTGTTGTTATCCCCTTCATGCCAGAGATGAAATATTCGATCATTCCGTTCGTATCCGGGTGATTGATGTCAAAACGGTAAAGTTCCCCATCTGTGGGCAAATCGATACCAGCCTGTCTTTGTATATCGAAAACGACTCTTGTCGCATCAATCACTGCTTGTTCACTAGGGAAGGCAGAAAGCCATTCAGGAACAGGATAGGATCCGACCGTTGTCGTTAAGATCCGAGGTTTGCTAGCGATTTTTTGTCTCTTTCTAATCATTGTGATTTAATAGGCTGAACGTAAGAGATAAGAAGGCAAGCGGATGATTTTAATCACTCGAAAATGAGATAAATCTTCGGGAATAATGATAATTAGATATGGAAAAGTAACTAATAGAACTTAAAAGGTAAATATTATAACAAATAGAGAATATACTGTATTACTAATAATGGAAATACCCTGATGCGGAAACATCAAAATAAGTGCATTATCGTCAGTGCAGGTTTGGCTGATTGTGGATACTGGGGAGTATCACCCCCGCCTGCATTGCTGATGTTA
>JAESUN010000127.1 GCA_016763045.1 Opitutaceae bacterium
AGTCTCTTACAAAGTGGTTTTTTCGATTCGGGACCTGCCTGGACTCTCTGCCCTGTCTTGAACCCAGATGGCCTCGCAAACAAAACCCGTGAAAATGCGGCTGGCATCGACCTCAACCGGGAATATCGAAACCCGACTGAAGGTGAAGTCATCGCCCATCTAAATTTTTTGGAGAAGCGAGGAGAGTTTGACCTCACGATCTGTCTTCACGAAGACTGGGAATCCACCGGATTCTACCTTTACGAGTTAACTCATAAAAAGAGAATTCCTCTCGGCTCGGAAATCATTCAAGCAGTTTCGCAAACAGACCCGATTGAATCCTCCGAACTAATCGATGGTTTCGTCGCAGAGAACGGGATCATTACACCAAAAGAAAATTTGGAAGAGCGTGAGCTCTGGCCCGAAGCTCTTACCTTAATAAGCAGCCACACAGAGCATTCCTGCACCCTGGAAAGCCCCTCTTCAGCAACCCTGGCTACACGCATTCGCATGCTAACAACAGCGTGTAAAGTAGCTTGCCGGATTACCTGCGACGAAAGCCTGTAATCAAAAACTGAATCTCAGTCAGACTTCACCTGTCTCAAGCTGTAAAATTTCAGCGAGCGAGAGGTTCATTCTTTCCTGGCAAAAGAGTTCCATATCTTGAGGAACGGGTGCATTGAAAGCTTCAGGTGCACCTGGAAAGTCAAACGCTATCCTCATGGCATGAAGCGCCTGCCTTTTAAGGCCTAATTTTTTAGCTAGTTCCGGTGTCCAACCCGTCTCAATAAACTGAAGAAAAAGACGGGCATCCGGGCCATAAATCTTATCTCCGACAACAGAAGTGCCCAACCACTGTGCATGAGCACGTATTTGGTGCTTACGTCCAGTTTTAGGATACACTTTTACAATGGTATAACCATGTGTGCACACCACGGGCTCAAAGCGAGTTTGAGCACCCTTAGATCCCTCCGCATCCGTCACCGTATCCTTACTAAAGACAACACTCTCTACATCCCTCCCTAAAGGCTTATCAACTTCGACTATTTCACTCAATTCTCCCTCTAAAATGGCGATATAAGACTTGTGAACATTTCTCCGTTCGACAGCCCCCTGAAAACGCCCTGCAGCGGCCTTATTTTTAGCCAAAACAACAACACCGCTCGTTTCGCGATCAAGTCGAAAAACCAAGTGCATAGGATCCAATCCACAGAACTCCCGACACGCTCCGACCAGACTCGACCAAGGTCCAAACTTCGACGGATGACAGACCACCAATCCAGGTTTGTTCAGGACCAGCAAATCCTCTGTTTCAAGCAGAATCCAGGACGCCAATTCTTCCGGCGTAATCAGGTAACCTTTTTCGGTCTCGGGCATCGTCAAGAAGTAGATAAAAAACGGTGTAAAAACAACCGTTCAATCCATCCGAGTCCCTCGAATCAATCGACCGGCAATCCTCGCCCCGAAGACCTTGGGAGAATGGATGGACAGCCATGCCAACAAACGATTCCGCAAACCAGAGACAATGATCACCTTACCCCTGATAAGAGCCTTCAGCGATACCTGAACAACTTCTTCAGCCGACTGACCGCCCTTCGCCACAAACCCTTCATCACTGAAACCTGCCCTGATTTGAAAACCGGTGCGGGTCGGACCCGGACAAATCGCCAAAGCCGAAACACCACTGCCCCTCAACTCTTCATTCAATCCCAGTGTCCAACTGAGCAAAAAAGCCTTCGTCGCACCATAGGTAGCCATATAAGGAGTCGCCTGAAAAGCAGCCGTCGAAGCGACATTGAGAATAGCGCCTCCTCGCTCTTTCAACAAAGGCAGCAAAATCCCCGTCAACTCAACCACTGCCGAAATATTGACCTCAATCATACCCAGCTGCGTGGGAAGATCAGGAGCGGGAAAATGGCCATAGGACCCAAATCCAGAATTATTGATCAGGAGAAGACGCCCTTTAGCTGGATTTTGCCTCAAATCGACTGCCAATTGCTTAAAAACCTCTGCCCGGGCAGTTACCTGGCTAAAATCACATTCATAATGCGTCAGTTGACCCCCGAAATCGCCACATTGATGCCGAGAAAGATTGCAAATTGGCAAGCAAGGTTCTACTCTAGCAATCGAATTGATAAAGACTTGTCCAATTCCCGAAGAGCCGCCGGTCAAAACGACCTGCCCCACCCCGTTAAGGGCCTCCTTTACGATATTATCGAAGACGCTCTCACTTTTCATTTTCACTCATTAACCCAAGAAATATGACAAAAAACATACATAATGATTCCAAAAGACATGAAGTTATCATCGAAGGCATTCATCTCGATCTAACAGATAACCTAAAACAAGTAGTCACAGAAAAAGTCGAACGGTTGTTTAGACACGAGGAACGCATTATAAGGATCATAGTTGATCTAGAACATGATAACACACAATCACATGACAAGCTATTCACAGCTAAAGGCCTTATCGAAATTCATGGCCCGAATATGAATGTAGCCGTCCAATCTCACGACTGTCTCAAAGCTGTTGACGAAATGATAGACAAACTGGACCGCATGATACGTCGCCGCTCCAGATTGGCACGGGTAAAACGAAATCATCCACACGAAGTGGAAATCCCGGCGGACCTGCCAAAAGTGTAATAAACACTGACAAAAATCTCCCGACCTGCTTCTTTCCGAAGCAGGTCTTTTTATTTCTTTTCAACAAAAGAAGCAAAAAGCTTGATCTCCACGCTGATTCCTTCTTTTTACATCTCTTCTAGGAAAAAGCTCTGGCTTCCAGAGTTTCTAGGATATGCGCCCGTAGCTCAATTGGATAGAGCGCTTGACTACGAATCAAGAGGTCGGGGGTTCGACTCCCTCCGGGCGTACCATTTTTAAAACACTGGATAGCAGTGTTTCAGCGGAGAGTCTGAAGAGGAAGCCAGTAGATCAATCCAGAAAGAACAGTTCGAGCAAAGCTACACCCAAGGCACCATCAGAGCTTCGTATATGCGCAGTATAAACACCTGGGGCCAGCAGTAAGAGAATTGCCGCATCCTTCGAGCCATCGACTAAAGGTTCTAAATTAGAATCAATCAACGGTTTCTCCTCTCTTCTTTTAAGAAGACCCCTATACAATCAAGCCGTTATGAACTGTCCGATTGCGTGACGCCGGGCTGCGAGTTCATGAGGCCTTGCCAGATGCGAACCATTTCTTGGGATCGCTCGAGGAGCGTATCCAGGTCTCCTCGATCGACGACGCATCCATTTTTTAGGAGAATGATACTGTCGGCCCGCTTCAGTGCTATGCGTCGATTAGAAACGGCTAGAATGGATCGATCGCAGCCTTTGACAAGTCGGTCCCACAGGCGATTTTCAGTTTCGATATCTAGGCCGCTGGAGAGGTCGTCA
>JAESUN010000128.1 GCA_016763045.1 Opitutaceae bacterium
AACGCCCTCCTCTCAACGGAAGAGCCCTCCACCCCTCCGCAACGAACAATATGCGTTACGCACGCATTAAAGGCCTCGACAAGGACATTTCTCGACTCGTCATGGGCTGTGATAATCAAACGACAATGCCCCACGCCGCAGTCATGTTTGATGACTTTATCGAAAAAGGCGGCAACTGCTTTGACTCTGCCCATATCTACGGTGGATACGAAGGTGGAGAATCCGGAATCTGCGAAGAGGTGCTAGGACAGTGGATAAAGGATCGAGGAGTGAGAAATGACATCACTCTCATTTCAAAAGGCGGCCACACTCCGAATTGTCACCCACAGGGAATCACCGAGCAACTGGAAGAATCCCTCCAACGACTGCAAACAGATCACGTCGATATTTATTTCATGCATCGAGATAACCTCGATCTACCAGTCTCCGACTTCATTGATGTCCTCAATAAACACGTCAAAGCAGGAAAAATTAAGCTTTTCGGTGGTTCCAATTGGAGTATCGAACGGGTCAACGCTGCGAATGAATATGCTGCTCAAAACGGACTGCAGGGATTTTCTGCGGTGAGTAACAACTTTAGTTTAGCTCAACTGGTGAATCCGGTCTGGCCTGGTTGCGTCTCCTCTTCTGATGCTGAATCAAGAGCGTGGTTAGAAAAGGCTAATATCGCCCTATTCCCATGGTCAAGTCAGGCGCGCGGTTTCTTCACAGATCGCTCTGGGCAGGACAAACTGGACGACGAAGAACTCGTTCGCTGCTGGTACAGCGAAGATAATTTTCAACGAAAAGACAGAGCTCAGGAGTTGGCAGAACAAAAAGGGGTCAGCACAATCAATATCGCATTGGCCTATGTCCTCACACAGCCCTTCCCTGTTTTCACATTGATCGGACCTCGCACACTTGAGGAGACAAGAACATCTCTTCCAGGACTGGATATAAAATTAACACCAGAAGAAGTCAGATACCTAAACCTCGAAGATTAATCTATTCAGCCAGTTTCCAAGAAACAAGCTCTAGCTGTATCGTTTTGCGGCCGTTATAACGATTCCAGGAGAGTTTATAGGCAACATCTATAAGCTCTCCAAACGGAGGAATTGAATCTGCCATTTTCCAGGCGACTCCCGCGAAACTTCGACCTTGTTTGCTCTTTAAGTGAAAGCGAAAATGATGTTCCTTGAAAACAATTGGAGCTGACGCAAGCTGAACTGATTTTGAAGCAAAAACAGGTTCTTCGTTACTTTGACCAAAGGGATGAATCAAATCCAACTCATTCATCAGCTCATTTTTTATTTGGTTCAACTCCAGCCATTGGGCGATCTCAATCGTTGACTCTTCCATTCCAGCTTCACAAGCCTTCTCAACAGCTATCGCAAAGCGTTCTTGAAGAGCAGCCACATTTGAAGTCTTGAGAGAAACACCAACAGCCATGGGATGCCCGCCCCAACTCTCTAGGAGATCGCCACACTCAGCCAAAACCTCAACAAGGTTGATTCCATTGGCACTACGACCGGAACCTTTTGCTAAATCCTCTTCTCTACCAAGAACAATACAAGGACAGTTATACTTCCGAGATAACCGGCTTGCCAAAATACCGACCACTCCCGGATGCCAATCATCACCATAGAGAACCAAGCCAGCTTTTTCTTCATCTCTTTCGCCGACCTGTTCGAGAGCACTCACTGTCATTTTGCGCTCAATCTCCTGCCGTTCACAATTAAATCCGTCCAATTCTCGAGCGATTTTAGAACAAGTTTCAGCATCATCACTCAGTAGTAATTCAACTGAAAGAGCCGCATCGGACAAACGACCGCTAGCATTGATCCGAGGGCCCAATTTAAAAGACACATCTACCGGGCGCATTTCATCTCCTCTTCGAATTCCGGACACATGCATCAGGCTTCTAAGCCCTGGTCTTTTTGTTCCAGGTAAAATCTTTAACCCATGGCTCGCGAAGACACGATTTTCGGCCACCAGAGGAACCATATCCGCGACAGTCCCCATCGCCACAAGATCGAGGTAGTCTTTGATCTTAATCTCAAAAGCACGCGAATCCCCCATTTCTCTCCTCAGCTTCAGGAGACCGTGAATCACCTTGAAGACTAGGCCCACTGTACAAAAGTGCCGAATTTCTTCCGCATCTTCATACACATGTGGATTTACCATCAAACAATCCTCGGGAATCTTTTCTTTCGATCGATGGTGATCGATCACAATCACTTCAGTACCTCGTGAACGAATATGAGCAATCTCATCCACTGAATTTGTGCCACAATCCAACGCAATAAACAACGTAGGAGCACCCTCTGCTAAAGCTCGGGTAATCGCTTCCTTGCTAAGCCCATACCCTTCCTTCAAACGACGAGGAACCACAAAACGTGGATGATTCCCAAATTGGCGGAGAGCATCCACCAACAAGGTCGTACTAGTAACTCCATCGACATCGTAATCGCCAAAGACGACAATCGATTCATTCGCATCAATCGCCTCAGAGATCCTTTGAGCAACTTTTTTTAAACCTGTTAACAGAAAGGGGTCCCCAAGATGGGCGAGGCGTGGATAGAGAAAATCCTTCGCCTCCGGAGCTGCTTCCACACCTACCCGCAGGAGCAAGCCTGCGAGAATTTCAGAGATGTTTAACTGCTCACCCAGATGGATGATTTTTTCCCTATCTAGAGCATTGTAAACCCAGCGCATGTATTCCCACTCAACTTACCTGGAAGCTTTGCTTGAAGCCTCCCAATCGTATTTAGGTTTAATATCATGTGAAGATTCGACATGATGCCGGTCTCCTTTATGCCACCAGTAAAAAACGGGACTCGCGATGAAAATGGATGAGAATGTTCCCGTCACGATACCAATGATAAAGGTAAGTGAGATGTGTTCGATGACTCCTCCAGCAAAAACAAAAAGAGAAACAGCAGCCAACAACGTTGTAAAACTCGTCAATAAGGATCGAGACAATACCTTGTTAATAGCCAAATTCACAACCTTTCGAAGCGTCAGCGTTGGATTCAATGACAACTCTTCACGAATTCGGTCAAACACAACAATGGTATCATTCAACGAATACCCAGCGATCAGAAGAATAGCTGCCACCATCGGCGCCGAGAATTGATACCCGAGAAGAACAAACAATCCAATCGTCATCAAGATATCATGCACCGTTGCCACCACAGCTCCGATTCCATAGCCAAATTCAAAACGGAAAGCCACGTAGAGAAGAATACCAATCAACGAAATCCCGATCGCCCAAAAAGCATTACGTCGGATTTCTTCTCCAATAACTGGCCCAATATGGTTTTGGCCAATTACTTGAAAATCTGAAGACTCAAACTCAGTCTCGAGAGCCACGATCAAAGCCCCTCCTTGATCCGATTTTGTCTGTACTTTAAGAACAGGTAATCCACCACCTAAGGGTTCGTGATACACAGGAATAATTTCACCAACCTCGTGCTTTTCAATAGCAGCTCTCAGTTCGGAAACATCCACCTTCTCTTGGTAAGAAAGCGTCACTTCATCTCCTCCTATAAAATCGATACCATAAATCGTATCCCGTTTGATAACGACCACCGAAATACCGATCGCGACAATCACCCAAGAAGCACTAAAAGCCAGCTTGCGATATTTGAGAAAATCAATCGACGTCTGCTTAATAAGAGAAGCCATTGATAACTTCTTCAAGAATCCAGACTCAACCAAAAGATCCATCAACAGACGATTCACAATCAGCGCACTGAAAACCGTCGCAAAAATACCAATCGCCAAAGTCACACCAAATCCTTTTACAGGTCCGGTTCCAAAAACGATCATCACCCCAGACGTGATCAAAGTGGTTATATTGGCATCCAAGATCGTCGAAGTAACCTTCTCAAAACCACCATGCACAGAGGCAATCAACGTTTTTCCAGCTCGGAGTTCTTCTCGAATTCTCTCAAAAATTAGAATATTGGCATCGACCGCCATTCCCACGGTCAAAACAATCCCGGCAATACCCGGCAAGGTCAACGTGGCTCCGATACTCGAAAGAACACCCAGTAAGACAAGAAGGTTTACACTCAAAGCAATGAGAGAGACAACCCCTCCCACTCTGAAGTAAAAGACCATAAAACCAATAACCAGAGCTGCCCCAATAATCGAAGCTTTCAGTCCACTGGAAATAGAATCTTCTGCCAGCGATGGTCCCACATCATTTACCTCCACAACATTCAATGAAACATCCAGCGGATTGTTCAGCACGTTTGCCAGGTCGATCGCCTCACGCTGAGAAAATCTTCCAGAAATCTCGGCACGACCTCCTCTAATAGCGGTCTTCACAGTAGGTGCCGAATAAAGCTTCCCATCCAGAACAATGGCTAATCGACCGACCCTTCCCGTTCTCTCATTACTATTCTGAATCGACTGTGTAATATCAGCAAACCGATCGGCTCCTTCACCTGTGAATTTGAGCAAAACAGTGAGAGATCCATATTCATCCGAAGACGGACTTGCTTTTTCAACCGATTCACCTGTCAGCTCAGGAATACGCTTCACATACAGCTCTTCGACCTGGAGCTCATTACCTCTCTCCGTTTCCAGTTCCATTACCTCATAACCTGGAGGCGGAATATTAACCGAGCCAGAAAGAGGAACCAAGGTGGGATGAACCAATTTGAAATCGAGTCGAGCAGGCTTTTTCAACGTATCGATCACTTCAGGATTTTCTTTCAGCGACAGGCCAGCTAATTGCACCTCAATCCTGTTTTTCCCCACAGCACGAATAATGGGTTCCGTCACGCCAAAGGCATTCACACGGATGCGAATGATCTCAATCGCTTTACTCAGATCCTCCTCACGTTCAATATTCGAACGTTCCACAGTCTCCGATTCATCAATTTCCAAGGTAAAGGCAACACCACCTTTTAAATCCAACCCGAAACGCAATTTACTGTGTGAAAGCCGCAACAATTCATTTAAGACCAATTCGTTACGACGTTTTATATTCGTTAAGGAGTTCTCGATTTTGATCTCTGGAAAATACTCCGATAAATCGATTTTCTCTTCTGCTCCGATCTCCTTTAGAGCGACATAAATACTACTGACAGATTCTTCACTTTCGACCAATTGCTCCGCTCTCGATAACAGATCGGCAAATTCAGGAGTAGAAACAACCTCATCCTGCAAATAATCCGCCAAAGGAGTATCTTTATAGGGAAGAAGGTTCAGTGACGCCCAAAAAGCGATAACTGTGATGAAAATAATTTTCCAGAGATTTTTACCGGACATAAACGAAACAGGGTTTATTATGATAGAATAAGGTCGAGCGATCATTCATCATTTCAGATAAAGTCGGCTCGGAAAGTTGAATAATAGAGGTAGTTGGGAGCAATCGAAGAGATTAAGTCTCCTTTTTCGTTACGACAGAGCTAATAAACCCTTCCCCAATTCAATTTTTGTATTATCAGAAATTTTGACCACGAAACAATTATCCTTCACATTCGTGATGACACCAAAAATGCCGCCATTTGTGATAATCTCATCACCGGTCGTCAGTTCACTGAGCATTTTTGCATGAGCTTTCTGCTTTTTACGCTGAGGCGCAATCATCAGAAACCACATCGCGGCAAAAATAAGAACGAAAAAGATAATTTGGCCAGGACCACCTGAACTGGGAGCCGCTTGAGCTAAAATTAATGGGAAGTTTGTCATTACGTCGATATTCTGCAGTGCGTTACGGTAGTTTTTGAAAATTAAAGGGAGCAATCAATCCAGCACCCTCTTAAAAAGCAAGCCCATAACCCGAAGGAAAAGACTCACTTGAAGAAGAAAACCGAGGAAACCTGGTCCAGTGAACAATCCGAAGAACTCTATGGATTCAAACGATGGGGTCAGGACTATTTCACCGTCGATAAGAAGGGCTATGTAAATGTAAAGCCTTTGGGAGACGGCCAGGAGGTGCGAATTCTCGATGTCATCACCGAAGCTCGTCAAAAAGGC
>JAESUN010000129.1 GCA_016763045.1 Opitutaceae bacterium
ATTCCCGCTCATTCAAACGCAACAATCCATTATCGACGAAAATACACGTCAGTTGCGATCCAATGGCCCGGTGAAGCAATGCCGCTGCTACAGATGAATCAACCCTCCACTCAACCCAAGGATAACCCGACTATCCCCAACAGTTTCCCGTATATTATCTATAATCTGCGGAATCAGATCAGACATCGCCCAATCATCTTTACACCCACAGACCTTTTTGAGGAAATTCCGAATGATCTCTAGGCCCTTTTCGGAGTGGTGCACCTCAGGATGAAACTGTAGCCCATAAAATTTGCGCTTAACATCTTCGACCACAGCAAACTCCGAGTTCTCTGTTTCGGCAATTATCCGAAAGCCTTTCGGAAGCTTTATGACGCGATCCCCATGAGAATTCCAAACTCTGAGTTTTCGCGGCAACCCCTTAAACAGAGCATTCTCATTTTTGACCCTTAAGTGCCCATGACCATACTCTCGATGGTCACTCTTTGCGACCTTCCCTCCCAAGTTGAGGGCCATCAGTTGCAGTCCATAACAAATCCCCATGACAGGAATCCCCAATTTGAAAATCCCTTTATCTGGAATAGGAGCATCCTTGGCCAGAACACTCGAAGGACCACCCGAAAGGATGATACCAACAACGCCGTCCGCTTTTAGGACTTTTGCAGGAGTTGTATAAGGGTAGATCTTCGAATAAACGGAACACTCCCTAATTCGGCGAGCGATCACTTGAGTATACTGTGATCCAAAGTCGAGAACGGCTATTGTCTGGTGCATAAAGCAAATGAAAGAAATAATATTTTAGCTTTTTGGCAAGAAGGACCGTCACCAAAAACCGAGATTATATTTTCCTAAGAAGGAAGCAATAAAAGATGCCTAGAATTTTAACTTCTGGTTTTTAAAATTGCATTGAGGACAATTACATTCCTCTGTGCCGATCTTTGCACTGTATAACTTATCACAACGAATACAGTGAAAGATCACATGCCGTCTCTCCGAATCATAAAAACGACGATCACGAATGTCATAGTATAACCATAAACCGAAGACCAAAATGAAGGCACTGACGGTATAAATAATTGCTCCTAAAGTGAGAGATATCGTAAACACAAAAAAATAGCGCGCTAAGGGAATTACCCTGAACGCGCTAAGCCTATTTGAAAAGCAATTTTGAAAGGTATTCCCTTAGGCTTTATGCTTCGGGTTTTTCTGAGACTTCAGCTTTTTCGACAATTTCAACGGCCTCTACGACCTCCTCAACTTCTTCTTTTTTAGAAGTTTTGGGGGTTGCTGACTTCGCTTTCCCTCGACGAGACTTGCGATAGCCTTCGTCATCCGCTGCCACGAATTCGATCAGAGCCATTTCAGCCGCATCTCCAAGTCGACGGTCACCCAATTTATAGATACGAGTGTATCCACCATTGCGGTCAGCAAAATCAGACGCTCTTTCATCAAAGAGAATATGGAGGGCCTCTTTATTCCGAAGGCGAGCCATGGCCAAACGACGACTATGCAAGTCTCCGTTTTTCGCCAACGTAATGATCTTTTCGATAAAAGGACGTAAAGCTTTCGTCTTTTTAAGAGTTGTTTTGATACGACCTGCCTGAATAAGAGAGGAGGCCAAGTTCGCCAAAAGGGCACTCCGGTGCTCTTTTGTGACACCCAATTGGTTACTGTGTTTTCTATGACGCATTACAAAAAAATATTTCCGTTAAATTTCGTTCTTAAGATCGATCAAGCGTTCATCGAACTTCATTCCAAGTGAAAGACCGAGATCTTCTAACTTGTCCTTGATTTCATTGAGAGACTTTTTACCGAAGTTACGATATTTGAGCATCTCCTGCTCGCTCTTCATTGCCAATTCACCAACCGTAGTGATATTTGCATTGTTTAAGCAATTAGCAGCACGAACCGACAGTTCGATTTCGTTCACGCTCATATTAAGAAGCTTACGCAACTGGTTCTGCTCTTCGCTGTCTTCAGTTCCTTCATCCTCAAATTCAAATTCCTCTTCGCTCACGCGGTCAAAAACATCGAGGTGATGTTTTAGAATGGATCCCGCCTGCTTGAGAGCATCATCTGGAGTTATCCGACCATCTGTCGAAATCTCGATGATCAATTTATCGTAGTCGGTTATCTGTCCAACACGTGTATTCTCGATGGAGTATTTAACCATCGAAACAGGGCTAAAGAGTGAGTCGATAGGAATCACGCCAATGGCCTGATCTTCTTTTTTGTTAAGACTTCCAGGGCAATAACCACGGCCAATACCAATCTCTACCTCTGCAGCGAAGCGTTGTTCCCGATCTAACGTGCAAATGACCTGCTCAGGATTAATAACCTGAATATTGGAATCTTCCTGAATATCAGCTGCTGTGACAACTCCTTCACGAGTCACATCAATCAAGAGTTTTACAGGCTCACGATTGTGCGAGATGAAAAGAATTTTCTTCAGATTGAGAACGATATCCGTCACATCTTCAGCAATCCCGTCCACACTTTGAAATTCATGATCGACGCCTTCTATTTTTATCGAAGAGATCGCTGCTCCTTCGATAGAACTTAAAAGAACACGGCGAAGGGAATTCCCTATTGTATGCCCATAGCCAGCCTCGAAAGGCTCAGCAATAAATGTAGCATATGTGTCAGTCGCTCCTTCCTCGACTTTGACCAGACGGTTGGGCAATTCGAACTTTCCTATACGTTTTGGCATGGCAGGTTATTTTTTTTTCGGGCTTGAAGCTTGGCTAATGCTCAAAAACTTCGATCTATTTAAAATGAGAGTAAGATTAGAAACGGCTATAAAATTCAACGATCAGCTGTTCATTAATGCTCTGATCGATTTCTTCACGAGCCGGCAGTCTGTTGATGATCGCTTTGAAAGAATCGTCGTGTCGGGTCATCCAAGCAGGCACATTGCGTGCGCGAGTTTCTTCAAGATTCCGAGTCGCCAATTGGCGTGATGACGTTGCATCTCTAATCTCGATTTCATCGCCAGCTTTGATGCTACAACTAGGGATATCTACTTTGTGGCCATTTACACGGATGTGACCATGATTCACAAATTGACGAGCAGCCTGTCGAGTGCGGCCGTATCCCAATAGATAGATAACACTATCCAATCGAGTCTCCAGCATCTGCATAAAACGATCACCTGTAACACCACGCTCGCTCTTCGCAGCTTCAAAGGTGCGACGGAACTGACGCTCTAGTAGACCATACATGTAACGAAGCTTCTGCTTTTCGGCCAACCCGATAGCATATTCGCTTTGTTTACCACGCCGAGCGCGTGGGCCATGTACACCTGGCTTGTAGTCGCGTTTTTCAAGCGCTTTACAAGGCCCAAAGATGGGCTGACCAAAGCGGCGACTAATTCGAGAAGTGGGACCAGTATAACGTGCCATAAGAAAAAAGGGAAATAGGTATGATTAAATTAGATTAAACTCTCCGACGTTTTTTCGGACGACATCCATTATGAGGGATCGGAGTAACATCCATCAGAGAAATAACTTCAAGACCAACGCCCTGAAGTGCTCTAATAGCGGAATCACGACCCATTCCTGGGCCTTTTACTTTCACAATGACCTCTTTTAAGCCATGAGCCATTGCAGCACGTGCAGCATCCTGAGAGACGATTTGACCTGCATAAGCCGTTGATTTACGTGATCCACGGAAATTCATCTTACCACCACTCGACCAGGAAATAACATTACCCTTTTGATCAGCGATCGTAACAATCGTATTATTGAAGGTCGCTACGATATTCACGATACCAGTCGTGATATTCTTACTTCCCTTTGCCTTACGGATTTTGACGGAACCTAACTCTTCCTTCAAAAGATCTTCCGCAGTAGGAGCCTTTTTAATTGTTGGAGCTTCCTTCTCCTCTGCAGATACTTCTTTTTCAGAAGTTTCTTTCACAGGAGTTTCCTTAGCAGTTGCTTTAACCGCTTCTTCTGGAGCTTTAATAGTTTCCGCTACTTCCGATTCCGGAGCAGGGCTTGAAGTTGGTTTTTCTTCGGACATATGTCTTAAAATTGATTATTTCCGAACGACGCCGACAGTGCGACGTGCACCCTTACGTGTTCGAGCATTTGTGCTAGTGCGCTGACCACGAACAGGCAATCCACGCCGATGACGAATACCTCTGTAGCAATTAATTGCTTGGAGGCGCTTAAGGTTACCTGCAACTTCGCGACGAAGGTCTCCTTCGAGGGCGACCTTACGCTTAGCAACAGCTTCCATCAGCTTATTGATTTGCTCTTCCGTTATATCGTTCGCTTTCATAGCAGGATCAATTCCAGCAGCTTCGAGCAATTCGAGTGAGCGTGTTGGTCCGATCCCATAGATATATCTAAGAGAGTATTCGATTTTCTTGTTTCCAGGAATATCTACACCTAGTAGTCGTGGCATAGTGAAATGTGTTTAAAGTTGGTTAATGAGTTAGGGTTAGGATTTATAGTAAAATTTAATTGTTTTTATTTCTTCAGCGAGAAAGTTCTGAGCTCGTCCCGGCAATCGTAAGGATTTCTGGTTCTTCATCTGTCACAAGGACAGTGTGCTCGAAATGAGCGGAAGCTTTTCGATCCCGAGTCACCACAGTCCAGCCATCATCGAGGACAATAACCTCTGAACGACCTACATTGACCATTGGTTCTATCGCTAAGGTCATCCCTGCTTTCAATCGTGGACCAGTGTTTTTCCGACCATAATTCGGGATTTGAGGTTCTTCATGCATGCTAACTCCGACTCCGTGTCCGACAAAATCCCGGACAATGGAAAATCGATGTGATTCCACATACTTCTGGATCGCATGGGAAATATCTCCCACTCGGAACCCGACTCGTGCAAATTTGATACCTTTATACAAAGACTCTTCTGTGACCTTCAATAGCTCTTCCTTTTCAGGAGACACTTTTCCCACTGAAACGGTATAGGCATTATCGCCGATGTAGCCCCGATAAGAGACAACCACATCGAGAACGACGATATCACCCTCTTGAATGATGCGATCAACTCTACCAATGCCATGAACCACCTCATCGTTAACTGAAATACAGATGTATGACGGAAAACGTCGAGAACCGACGGCATATTGGTAGCAGGCACTCGTTGCGCCCTTCTCCATCAATAAAACTTTAGCAATCTGATCGATTTCAAAGGTAGTCACACCTGCTTGAACATGAGGTTTCAATTCTGCCAAGACCTCTGCTGCCACCCGGCAAGCGTCACGCATCTTTTCGACTTCAATAGCTGATTTAAGAGGAATCATGATGCAAAAGGAAGTTTTACACTCTTTTCCTGAAGGAACGTGATAAGCGTCTCTGTTGAGACAAACTCAACAAGAACACCCTGATTACGGTAATGATCGGATAAAGCCTTCTGGGGGAAATTCGCTCCCTCTGACATTTTGGGAGCATCCATACAAAAAACAAAATCAATCGTTTGTTCACGAGTCTCAAGCCACTCATCCAAAACACGTGCTTGGATGATCGTTGAGGGGAATCCTTCGAGAACAAAACTCTTACGAATCTTACTAGACCAGAACCACCGACGCCAAATGGCCAATACGGTTTCATCCGGAATAGGGATATCCTGATCAAGACTCCTTTGGCACACTGTGCCCAAGGGGGTCTTTTTCTCAGCTTCAGCCCGATAAGCGGTATCTGAAGAAATAAAATGACAATTCAAAGAACAAAAAGAATCGACGAGAGAGCTCCGAAGAGACTCTGACAATCCTATGATAAGTATTTTGGCTCGTGATAATTCATGAGCCGAAAGGGTTTGGGAAATGTCGCGCATTTCCCTTCATGTAAAGACCGAAAATTAGATTCATCTTAAAAGCCATGCTCCAATCCCTACAATAAAGATAATTCCAACAGCCATATACAGAGCTCCAACATTCTTAAACTCCGTCGCTTCCGCCAGAGTATTACCGACAAGACCGGTGCTCCGACCACGCATTCTACCCTTCTTCAAGAACCCGTCATAATGACGTTGGAGTAGAAAGGTCTCAATCTGGCGCATCGTATCCAGCAAAACACCCACTGTAATCAACATCCCCGTTCCACCAAAGAAAATGGCAATACGCATAGGAACATCGAGAGAGTAGAGAAGAACATCTGGAAAAATCGCAACTGCGGTCAAAAAGATAGCACCCGCTAGGGTTAGACGTGTCATCGTGAAATCCAAGAATCGTGCCGTTGGCTCACCGGGGCGAATACCTGGAATATACCCTCCAGATTTCTTTAGATCTTCTGCCATTTGAATAGGCTTAAACATAACAGACACCCAGAAATAACTGAAGAAAAGGATCATAGTGCCAAAAACGGCATAATAGGTGACCGTTCCTCTCACAAAAATAGCTGAAAAATCACTCAAAAACTGCAAGTCCAGAACTGCTCCAAGCTGAGAAAGGATCTGTTGAGGAAACATCAGGATAGCACTGGCAAAAATAACCGGCATAACTCCTGAGTAGTTAACCTTAAGTGGAATAAAAGAGCTCTGCCCTCCAAAAACTTTCCGCCCAACAACACGCTTAGCATATTGGACAGGAATCTTTCTTTGCGCTTGAGTCACTGCCACAATACCAGCCGTAACCGCAAAGAGTAATCCAAGCATCAGAACGCCTTCATGTGCTTCCAGCCGATCAACACCGATTGGAGCAAAGAACATACGATAAGTAGCTGCCGCCGCACCAGGTAGATCTGAGAGGATCCCGACCGTGATCAAAATGGAAATACCATTACCCAGACCACTCTTCGTGATCTGCTCCCCTAGCCACATGAGCAGCATCGTTCCCGCTGCCAAAATAACTGTTGAATGGATGAAGAAACTTAAATTTCCACTGATAACGATGGGGCCGTAAAGATTGAGATCGTATCCTGGGAAAATTTTCCCAGGATTTGTCAAAGCACCAATCAGCATGATCCCCTGAACCAAGCAGAGACCCAAAGTTGCGTAGCGAGTGTATTGAGTCAGCTTCTGACGACCGACATCACCCTCTTGCTGGAGACGACTGAGTGATGGGACGACAGCAGTCATCAACTGAAAAATAATAGACGCACTGATGTAAGGCATCACCCCAAGGGCACAGACAGCGCCTTTGAGCAACGCCCCGCCCGTAAACATATTATACAATCCAACGATACTGCCACCACCTGAAGCGGTCGTCGCCTCAAAGTAATCCTGTAAAGGCCCTGAATCCAGTCCAGGCAAAGGGATATTAGCCCCGACTCTGGCAATAAAAAGCAATGCCAAAACATAGAATATCCTCGCCCGAAGATCCGGAATTTTAAGACAGTTGGTAAAAGCAGAAAGCATTGGAGAGTGTGTAGATGCTAAGAATCGTCCGAAGAAGAATCAGCAGAAAGAACGATGACTTCTCCTCCAGCTTTTTCGATCTTGGTCTTCGCAGAAGCAGAAAACTTAGTTGCGGTGATTTTTAGACTCCGGCTAATTTCTCCGTCACCCAGAATTTTGATCAAACTCTTCTCATCACGAATCAGTCGGACAGACTTCAATAGAGCAGCATCAACCTCTGTGATCGAAGAATCCAATCTTTCGAAATCACTTAGATTCACTGTTTCGTAATTAGTCCGAAATTGATAGTTATTGAAACCTCTTTTAGGAAGCTTCCGATAGAGAGGCATCTGACCACCTTCGAATCCAAGACGGATTCCTCCACCTGATCGAGCTTTTTGCCCTTTGGCACCACGTCCAGAAGTCTTTCCGTGTCCACCACCATCTCCGCAACCGACACGCCGACGGCGATGGGTAGCTCCTTTAATATTTGTAAGTTCGTGTAATCTCATTGTTTCAAACTCCCTCTAAATTAGCTGCTTTTCCGTAGTTTCTTGAAATCTTCTGCCAAACGAAGCTGTTTTAGTCCGTTGAGCGTCGCATTCACAACCGCGATATGGTTGTTGGAACCTAATGATTTAGAAAGTACATTCTTTACTCCAGCAGCTTCTAGAACTGCGCGTACACCGCCACCAGCGATGATGCCTGTTCCATTTGTCGCTGGACGCAAGAGAACCCGACCACCATCAGCAACACCGATGACTTCATGAGGGATTGTCTCTGGTTTAATCCGGACTGAAACCATATTCTTACGAGCCTGTTCCGTTCCTTTATGAATGGCTTCAGGAACTTCATTTGCCTTACCGTAACCAACTCCGACACGGCCTTTTTGATCACCCGCAACAACGAGGGATGAAAAACTGAAACGGCGCCCGCCTTTGACCACCTTTGCACATCGATTGATGAAAACCACTTTTTCGTGGAATTCAGATTCCTTTTCTACGAATGGCTTCCGGGTATTTTTTCTTCTTGAATTATTCATGGGTTATTTAGAACTCCAAACCAGCTGAACGAACGACATCAGCAAAGGTTTTAACACTACCGTGGTAGAGACGACCATTACGGTCGAAGACAACTCTTGAAACACCCGCGGCCTTTGCTTTCTCTGCAAATGCTTCACCCAGCACTTTTGCACCGTCAATGTTTGCAGAAACGTTTTTACTTTTCAGCTCACTATTTAAGCTGGAAAGAAAGACGAGAGTCTCACCTGTGGTATCATCGATGCACTGTGCATAAATGTGTTTATTAGTGAAACAAACAGATAGACGTGGACGTTCCTGGGTCCCTGAAATCTTTTTGCGAATGCGCCAGCGGCGTTTCTGCAGAAGTTTATTTTTATGTTCAATCTTCATCCCGAAATCCTGTATTTAATATATTCTTAATTTGAGTTATGAATAAGAAGACAGACTATGCAACAGTCTTACCTTCCTTCCGGCGAACGTATTCACCCACAATTCTGACTCCCTTGCCCTTGTAAGGTTCCGGAGGATAGAAGCTTCTGATCTCAGCTGCAACAGCTCCAACTTCTTGTTTATCGATTCCTTCGACTTTCAGTTTGGTATTCCCCGTTACGGTCACCTGAACTCTTTCCGGGATCTGGTATTCAATAATGTGAGAATAGCCCAAACTAAGATCTAGGATGGAGCCTTTCAATGTAGCTCGAAAACCAACACCATGAATTTCCAATTCCTTGGAAAATCCATCGACAACTCCCTTAACCAGAGAGGCTATAATAGAACGGGCTGTTCCATACATCGCCTTGGCAAGGCGCGAATCACCAACGGGAGAGACCACAACAGTATCATCCTTTACTTCTAGGCTCACAACAGAGGGGAATGACTTTGCATTCTTCCCCTTTGGCCCTTCAACAGTGATACTAGAACCATCTATTTCTACTTTAACATTGGTCGGAATGACCACCGGATTTTTTCCAATTCGACTCATCTTGTTTTTCTCCTTACCAAACGTTACACAAAATTTCGCCGCCCAGCTTATTCTTCCGAGCTTTGCTACCAATCATCAATCCCTTAGGGGTTGAAAGAATATTTACACCCAACCCATTGAGAACACGGGGAATCTCCGTTGCTTTCGTATAGAGTCGGCGTCCAGGCTTGCTAACACGATTAATCTCGTTGATCGCAGCCATGCCATCGACGTATTTAAGCGTAACAATCAAAGTCTTATGGCCTCTTGCGTCTGTTCCTTCGGAAATATCGCGAATAAAGCCCTCGTCCTTGAGAATCGAAGCAATGGCATGCTTCATTTTAGAGTATGGGGAGACACATTCGTCCCGTACTGCCCTAGAAGCATTACGTACCCGAGTTAGAAAATCACTGATGGGATCTGTCATTTTATTTGTTCTTTATGTATCAAAGCAGGTGATATCCAATTCCCGCAATTTTAGTTTTAAAAATTATTATCTTACCAAGAAGATTTGGTTACGCCCGGGATTTTTCCTTCCAAAGCAAGTTCACGGAAGGTAAGCCGTGAAAGGCCAAAACGTCCAATGTAAGCACGTGGGCGACCTGTAATGGCGCAACGATTACGCACTCGAATCGCGGATGAATTGCGAGGCAATTTGGACATTTTGCGTTGAGCCGCAAAGAAATCCTCATCCGATGTTTCAGGATTGGCGAGAGTTGCCTTAAGTTCCGCACGTCTAGCGGCATACTGTTCGACCAACCGACGGCGGCGAATATTTTTTTGTATAGATGATTTTTTGGCCATGTTTTCTATATTCCCTTTTATGCAGCACTACTTTCAGAACGCCGGAATGGCATTCCCAAGTGGCTTAAAAGCTCGTTTGCTTCGGGATCTGTTTTAGCGGTTGTTACGATAGTTATATCCATTCCCGAAACACGTTGTTTGTGAGACTCAAACGCTATTTCCGGGAAAATGGTGAGGTCTGAAATCCCAATCGAATAGTTTCCGTTTCCATCCATCTTGGAAGAAAGTCCACGAAAATCTCGAACAGTTGGGATTGAAATACTAATCAGGCGATATAGGAAATCATACATACGATCTCCTCTCAAAGTCACCTTAGCTCCAATAGGCATTCCTTCCCGCAATTTAAAGTTCGCAATGCTCTTTTTTGCTTTTGTAGGGACCGCTTGCTGCCCAGCAATCATGCTCATATCACGAATAGTATCCGCGTGAACGCTCTTATCAGCCGTCGCACTGATCCCACTATTCAGGACGATCTTTTCGACCTTGGGAACCTGATGTATGTTTGCGTATTTCCGACTCTTCATAAGAGCTGGAAGCGTCTGTTCTTTATAAAATGTTTTTAAGAATGGTGCACTCATTTTTCGAAGTCAGATTTCCAACCTGACAATTATATTTTTTAGATAGAGTTCCTTGCTACGTTACTTTTTTGCGACGCCGCTTTTCTGCTGACGAGCATCAAAAGTCGTAGCGCGCATCAAATTAGATAAGTGAATAGAACCTTCGCGTTCAACGATAGCTCCTTCCGGATTTTCTTGGGTCTTCTTCTCGTGACGCTTGATCATGGCCACGCCTTCAACAACTCCACGATTCTTTTTCGAGAGTATGTCGAGAAGCTTTCCTCTCTTCCCACGGGAAGCACCTCTGATTACGACGACTTCTTCGCCACGTTTTACATGTGTTTTCATCTTAAAGAACCTCCGGGGCTAATGAAACAATCTTCATAAATTTCTTTCTTAATTCACGGGCAACAGGTCCAAAAATTCTGGTCCCTCTAGGATTGCCCGCTGCATCAATGATTACGACCGCATTGGTATCGAATCTCAAGTAACTACCATCCGCACGCCGGATAGGTGCTCTCGTCCTAACGACGACAGCACGAGCGACTTCACCTTTTTTAACGCTCGCTTCAGTATTACTCTCCTTAACGTTGACGACAATCACATCACCAACGCCTGCGGTTTTTTTCCTTTGGCCAAGACGACGAATCATCGAAACTTTGCGAGCTCCGGTATTATCGGCGACATCTAAAACTGAACGTAGTTGTATCATAGTAAATTCTTACGCCTCACTCTTTGATTCAGACTTTTCCGTTGCCGATGCTATCGCAAGAGAAAGATCAGGTGCTACTTCCAAAACCCTCACGATTCTCCAGCACTTCAGACGACTAATAGGGCGTGTCTCCATTATTTCAACACGATCACCCGGTTTTGTCTCATTTTTTTCATCATGCACATGAAGAACAGTCTTCCGGTTAATCACTTTTTGATACCGTGGATGAGGAATTTTATAAGGCACAGTCACTTTGATGGACTTATCCCCCATACGACTGGTGACAGTTCCACTCAGTGACTTTCGATTGTTACGAACTTGCTTTTCCATTGTTATAAAAATTTACGGTTAAGCGACGGCTTGCTTTTCCTGGTTAATCGTTTCCAAACGTGCTATATCGCGGCGAAGCGCGTTAAGTTCGTGTGTTTTCTCAACCTGTCCTGTTTGTTTACGCAAACGAAGCCCCAATAATTCCTGACGGATTTCACGGATTTTCTTTTCAATTTCCAGGGGAAAAAGTTCTCTAATTTCCTTTACCTTCATAGTCTTCCTTTAATTTCTAATTAGACTTGATCCTCACGAGCCACAAACCGGCATCGAAACGGAATTTTGCTATCTGCAAGCCGCATTGCTTCACGAGCAATTGAAAGAGTAACACCAGACACTTCGAAAAGCATTACCCCTGGCTTGATCTGAGCAGCATAGTATTCAACAGGTCCTTTACCTTTACCCATACGAGTTTCCTGAGGCTTTTTAGTTACCGGACAATGCGGGAAGACACGAATCCAAAGCTTTCCTTTTCGTTTCATATGTCGGTTGATCGCGACACGAGAAGCTTCAATTTGAGCCGAAGTAAAATAACCTCGACCGAGAGCTTGGATCCCGAACTCACCAAAGGCAAGTGTGGCTCCGCCCTTGGCGTTACCCTTGAGAGATCCTTTTTGTCTCTTTCTGTATTTTGTTCTAGAAGGTGTTAATGGCATTTCGGATATTTCTGGTTATTGGGCGTCTGAATCACTTTTGCAGATCCAGCACTTAATCCCGATGATTCCATAAACAGTATTAGCTTCAGCTGTACCGTAATCAATGTTTTCGCGGAGTGTATGAAGAGGAACTCGACCCTGACGCTGGACTTCTGTTCGAGCAATATCTGCACCGTTCAAACGTCCACCAATCTGGATTTTAATTCCTTCTGCGCCAAGACTCATAGTCATCTGGACAGCTCTCTTCATCGCACGACGGAAAGCAATGCGGCGTTCCAGCTGCAAAGCAATATTATCTGCGACCAACTTGGCCTCAAGCTCGGGCTTTTTAACTTCTTGGATGTCGAGGAGGATTTCTCTCCCTGTCATTTTTGAAAGTTCTTCTTTGATTTTTTCGATCTCCTGACCTTTACGACCAATAACAATACCAGGTCTTGCAGTGAAAATCTTTACTCGAACTCTAGTTGACGCGCGTTCGATAAAGATACGAGGAACAAATGCCATTTTTAGCTTCTTAAAAAGAAATTCGCGAATGCGATAATCTTCGAGTAAGGTCTTAGCAAAATCTTTTCGATTCGCAAACCAACGCGACTGCCAATTGCGGCGAACAGCTAATCGGAACCCTATTGGATGTGTTTTCTGTCCCATAATATTAGTTAGTTGAAGATTGGTCCGATAGGACGATTCGGATGTGTGACATACGTTTTTTCCGTGGAGCAGCAGAACCACGAGCTGAAGCCTTGTAACGTTTCAGCACTGGACCGTGTTCGATAATGGCCTTTTCAACGACCAAGTTCTCGACCGAAAGGTCGCTGTTGTTTTCTGCATTCGCAATGGCGGACTTCAATGTCTTAGTCAAAAGACGAGCCGACTTGCGCGGAATGAATCGAATTAAATCGAGAGCGTCCGAGGCTTTAAGGCCTTGGATCACACGCGCAACCTCCCGAACTTTTTTCGGGGACATGCGTGCATATTTTGTAAGAGCTTGGACTTCCATGGTGAATTTCTCGTTCAGATAGGACTTAATTACTTAGCGGTATTAGTGCCATGAGTTCGGAAGTTACGCGTTGGCGCAAATTCTCCCAACTTATGACCTACCATGTTTTCGGTGACATAAACCGCCACAAAGTTCTTCCCATTGTGGACGTTAAAATTAAGGCCGACAAAATCAGGTGTGATGGTTGAACGGCGAGACCAAGTCGTAATCGGCTTATGCTGACTAGTCTTCGCAGCCTTTTCGATTTTGTCCGCCAAATGGGGATCGACAAAAAATCGTTTTTTAATTGAACGAGCCATATCTTACTTCGATTTGAGTTTACGGCCGTTGCGACGGACCAAAATGAGATTATTTGATAGTTTCGATTTGCGACGAGTAGGAAAGCCTTTCGCCAGCTGTCCCCAAGGAGAAGTCAAATGCTGGCGACCGCCACCACCCTTACTCTTCCCCTGTCCACCACCATTAGGGTGATCAATCGGGTTCATCGCCATACCACGAACACGTGGACGACGGCCCAACCAACGATTCCGACCAGCTTTCCCCAAGACGATATTGCGGTGATCACCATTGCCAACTTCACCAATCGTAGCGCGACAACTAGAATTAACCAAACGGATTTCTCCACTCGGCATCTTTAGGGTAGCCTGATTTCCATCAATTTTAATGAGCTCTACTGCATTACCCGCAGAACGACCGACTTGAGCACCTCTACCTGGATACAATTCAACCGCATGAATTTTGGTTGAAAGAGGAATCGAGGACAACGGCATGTTGTTGCCAACATCGATCGGAGCCTTCTCAGCGGAGATGATTCTATCACCAACCTTGATACCACGAGGAGCAATGATATAAGCCTTTTCGCCATCCGCATATGCAAGTAAAGCAATGTTAGCAGAGCGATTAGGATCATATTCGACCGATTGAACCTTAGCAGGAATATCTAGTTTTCCTCTTCTAAAGTCGATGATACGAAACAATCTCTTATGACCTCCCCCACGACGACGAGAGGTAATACGACCGTAGCAATTACGACCAGCTGTCTTGGAATAAGACTCTACAAGTCCCTTTTCCGGACGTTTTTTCGAAAGCTCCGGCTGTTTATTCAGCCGCAAAAAGCGCTGAGTCGGAGTTCCTGGTTTGAAAGTTTTAATAGGCATTAGTTATAGTCTCCTAAAATCGATTAGATCATTTCGATCTTGTCGCCCTCCTTTAAAGTAACGAGCGCTTTTTTGAAACCAGGCTTAAAGGAGCTCTGGCCTCGACGATTACGCGTTTGTTTACCTTTTACATTGATAACGTTCACACGGCGAACAGTGACCTCAAAGGTTTTTTCAATCGCTTCGCGGATCGTATACTTCGTCGAATTTGTATACACTTCAAAAGTGTATTGTCCAATTTCCGAAGAAGCTCGGTTTGATTTCTCTGTCAGGCGAAACCCTTTAAGAACTTTATCTGGGCTAATCATGAGTTACCTCCATTTGTTAAGCGTGGAAGCAGGGATTCCAAACCTCTGCTCGTAATGATCACGTGATCACAAAGGCAAAGGTCTGTCGTACTAAGCTGCTGAGTTTCTGCGAGAATCACACGGTTAATATTCCGAGCGGCACGAATAACGTCAGAAGAATGCTCCTGATCGATGATCAATACACTACCAGAAGGTGCGATTTTACTAAGAATTTCGTTGAAGACCTTTGTCTTCACCGGGCTAACTTCAAACGCTTCAATGACCTGAATCGAATCACTAACAGCGCGATCAAAGAAAGCTCTCCGAAAAGCTAATGACTTTACCTTGCGGTTTGTCTTTTGAGAAAAGTCTTGAGGACGAGGCCCAAAGGCAACTCCACCACCGACCCAGATAGGAGAACGTATTGACCCGGCACGAGCCCGACCTGTTCCCTTCTGCTTCCATGGTTTTCTACCTCCTCCGCTTACTTCCGCACGAGTTTTGGTAGAACGAGTTCCCTGGCGAGCATTTGCAGCCTGTGCTACAATCACTTCTTTAAGAGATTGCAGTCCTTTTTTTCCTTCAAAAGTTGGAAGGTCTGCGAATTCCTTTTCCTGGCTCGAAGAGCCATCCGATTTAAATATTTTAAGCTTCATAACAGACTCTGGAGTTAGGCTTTAATGGCTGAACGAACGAGCACAACTTCACCATTGGCTCCAGGGATACTTCCTCGAATCAAAAGTAGATTTTTGTCAGCAAGGATCTTTACAATAGTTAGATTCTGTACGGTACGGCGTTTACTTCCCATATGACCAGGCATCTTCTGATTCTTGAACACATGACCCGGAGTCTGACAGCCCCCGATCGAACCAATTCGACGATGAAACATTGACCCGTGGCTGGCAGGACCTCCACGAACACGAAAACGTTTCACAACACCTTGAAAACCTTTACCCTTACTGGTGCCAATAACATCAATTGTTTGACCTTCTTTAAAGGCTTCCACCGTAATTTCTTCACCTGGTTTAACCGTAGGCTCTTCGGATAATCTTACTTCAGCCAGTTTTGCATGTGGTTCGACGCCCGCCTTGCGAGTATGGCCAACTTCACCTTTACTTAGGCGAGATTCCTTGTTTTTACCAAAACCTATCTGAACAGCATTATAGCCATCCGTTGCTTCAGTTTTAATTTGAACGATGGGACAAGGACCGGCCTCAACAACAGTGACGGGAACCAACTGGTTCTCACTGTTGTAGACCTGGGTCATTCCCAGCTTCTTTCCTAAAATTGATGTAATCATAAATCTAAGCGGTAGGAGGAATTTTACTTCCGTTTAAGTAGGCCTACATTAGCACATTTGGGGGCTTTTTCAGGAACCCTTCGTGTCCTTTGTTATTTTTTTATAAACTTATACGTTAATGGTGATATCAACCCCTGAAGGAAGATTTAATTTCTTTAGCTCATCCACAGTCTGCGCTGTTGGCTCAAAAATATCGAGAAGACGCTTATGAGTGCGGATTTCGAATTGCTCCATTGATTTCTTGTCGACGTGCGGCGAACGATTCACCGACAACTTTTCGATACGAGTAGGCAAAGGAACGGGACCTGAAACACGCGCGCCTGAGCGCTTAGCGGTATCAACAATCTCCATTGCAGATTGATCAATGACTCGATAATCGAAGCCTTGGAGTTTAATGCGAATGCGTTGAGCTTTCATTATATAAAAAATCGGTTATTAAAAAGTTGTTGTTTCGATGAGCCTAGCGAGAACCTGAGCTGGCACTTGTTCAAAATGAGAAGGCTCCATCGAATAAGCAGCGCGCCCCTTACTGAGAGAACGAACATCCGTTGAATAGCCAAACATTGTTTCAAGAGGAACGTCCGCCGTAATAATACAAACCTCAGGCCTTGTCTCCATGTTCTGAATTCTTCCGCGGCGACGATTAATATCACCAAGAAGATCTCCTTGGTATTCCACCGGTGTTGTCACTTCGACTTTCATGATCGGCTCCAGCAGGAACGGGTCTGCAGCTTTCATTCCTTCTTTAAAAGCAAAAATACCAGCCATTTTAAAAGCCATCTCAGAAGAATCCACTTCATGAAAACTTCCATCAACAACGCGAACCTTAAAATCTATCACAGGATACCCTGCCACAACTCCATTATTGGCCGCTTCCATGATACCGTCGATAGTCGGCTTTATAAACTCTTTAGGAATAGTCCCTCCAACAATCTCGTTGAGAACTTCAATGCCCTTCCCTTTTTCATTCGGCTCAATCTTGATGACGACATGCCCATATTGGCCACGGCCACCGCTTTGCCGAATGAATTTACCAACGCCTTCTGCTGGTTTTGAAATTGTTTCACGGTAAGCGATCTGTGGCTTACCCGCATCTGCTTCCACCTTGAATTCACGAAACAAACGATCTCGAATGATTTCGAGATGGAGCTCACCCATGCCAGCAATCAAAGTTTGTCCCGTTTCTTCGTTCGTCGTCACCTTAAAGGTAGGATCTTCTTCTGACAAACGACTCAGTCCCATCGACATTTTTTCTTGATCGGCTTTTGTTTTCGGCTCGATCGACATCGAAATCACTGGCTCCGGAAAACTCGGAGGCTCAAGACGGATATCCTGTTTTACGGCACAAAGAGTATCTCCAGTAATCGCACCCTTCGCGCCGACAACCGCACAAATGTCGCCCGAATAGA
>JAESUN010000130.1 GCA_016763045.1 Opitutaceae bacterium
GTATCCAAATCGATTCCACCAGGAAAAGAAGGAGGAATGATTGGAGTAGAGATTCCATCGATGATTAATTCACTCGTACTTGAATTGGAACCAAAAGCATCCCCAAGATTTCGATTAACCGTCTGATAACTATCATTGGCACTTCCTCTCGTTTGATCAACCTGCCACTGAATACCAAATTCTTCCAAATCACCCTCAGCTACGTCGATGAACTTTGCTTCAATCTCGACCTGACGGACTTCATTATAGCGATTAAGAATGTTGCGAACACGTTGTAAATTACGCGAGGTCTGCGTAACGATCATCGCAGAACCATCGTAAACAAGACTACTTCCTGCGACACCAGCGAAATTGACTCCTGCTTGCTGGAGAAAGTTCTGAATACCTTCGGATTCATTTAAACTCCCGGAAGTACCAGAACCTCCATATGAGGAAGACGAAAAAGGATCATCAGAATCAGACGAGATCGGTGTAGCTCCTCCACTTCCAGCCATCCGAATAACGGCGGAACGGGAAACAGGGAAAAACTCAGTATCCAAATTGGTCAGTTCTCCACCAGGACGAACAATAATCGCATCCGCTTCCACTTCATATTGAAAGCCGACCATATCGACGATAAAATCAAGAACACGCTTTAAAGACATACCCCTGACGGAGATATTCACTGATGGATTCGTTTGATTGGGATCCAATAGAACGATATTCACTCCCTTCGGGCCACTTGTCGAATTATCATATTCCGCTGAAGTCGCACTCAATGAATTGATAACTCCACTCAAATCCAAACCATTATAAACAACGTTAGGAATAAAGATATTGTTCAGCTTCTCAAGCATCGGAGCAATGGCCGATTCAGCAGGACCATCAGTGGCACGTTCCTGGTAGATCCCTGGTCGCTGCCAGGCATTTGTGACTTCTTCCAATAATTGTTCACGAGTCTTCTCATGATTAAGCCAACCGTCTTTACGATTTTGCTGCGCAATACGCCTCAGAAAATTCTTTGCCTCCACGTTACTAGGGTCCCTCGTTTCGACATCTTTGAAGGTTGCTTCAGCTCCAGCAATATCTCCCCCAAGATACTGACTGCGACCTTTGCTGATCATCTTATTGATCAAAGCTTGCTCTGCTGAAAAAGAGGTCTCACTAGAAGAAACTGATTGAGCGACATACGCATTCCCAGAAGAAGTTGAAGCCGCAGCTTTCTTTGCCGCCTTCGCCTGCTTTTTGGCCAAAGCATCTCGTTCCTTGGTTATCTTTTTGATGAGAGAATTGGTCGAAGAACTAGGTGAAAGACTTCTCAAGGCATAATCATATGTCATGAGAGCAGTTTTAATCTCTCCTCGACCTGCCTGAGTTTTAGCAAGCTTACGAAGTTCCTCTGCTCTCTGGATACTTTGTTCAGTTTCATCCACTGCACTGACAGAATAAGATGATGATGATGATGCAACTGGAGAAGAGGTAGTTGCAACCGCTTTAGGTTTAGCCTCTTGCTCTGCTGCAATCATACGATTAACCTCATAAAGGTTGCGTTTCACTGACGTATCTCCAGGAGCGATGGTTTCAAGCTCTTCGAGACTTTTCTTTGCTTGTTGTAGATCGCCTTCGTTCTTAGCACGAAGTGCTTCGGCCATCAATCGGATTTTGATTTCAGTTTGGCTCTCACTCTTCTCAGCGGCTGAAAGTGACACTCCTGAAGAAGCCCCAAAAGTGACAATCGCAAAAGTAATTAAGAGTAGAAATTTGAGGAAAGGACAGGTTTTCATTAGCAGTTCAACTTTTCGGAAGCAATTTACATTTATTTTAATGAACCTATTTTGGTTCGAGGTAAAGCCCTCTTCTCAAAGAAAATCATCCTCACGGGGCATAAAAATCATCCTCCTCAGTATCAAAGGATCCACGATTGACCGGAGAAATCGATCTGACCAAAGGGTCAGCCAAGTCCGGTGAGGTAAGAATCAACGTTGCTCGAGGCGGAAAAACCTGAAGCCGGTTAATACTATAGGTCTGCTCTCCGTTCAGAATGAGCCCACCTTCAGTATACGTATATTCGATAATAGAATTCCCTTTGATCCTAAAAACCGCCTCCGCTCCAGAAAGCATTCGTCTCTCCTTATTTGTCAGTAAAATCTCTTCGCCACTGTCTTCATCAAAAAGAACAGCTTTCGCAATTGATTCGACGATAGGCATATTGCCAATGGTCGATGTTTTTTTCTCTACCTCAAAGGAACGTAGCGTTACATGAGCTTGAGAGAATCGTTTACCCGGTCGCCCCACGAGAGTACCTCCTGTCGGCACATACTCAAAAGTGGCCACATAATCTCCCTCTTCCCCGAGATAACCGACCAATTGCATGCGATAAGGTCTTGCTCTCACATCTAGTAATTCAACCTCAAACGGGTCTTCCGTTAAGACAACCGGGCGTCTGAAATCCGGAGGTGTCACCGTGAAGCGGAGAGTGACTGGATTATAATAAATAACAGGAGGCGTAAAAACATCATAGAGCCATTTCTCTCCTCTCTTCTGATGAGGGGCTTTTTCCCAAGTTTGTGTCAAAATCCTGGGAGATCTTACCTCTGAAGGCTCATAGACATTACCCCCCAGAGTTAACGTAACCCCCTCCTTAATGATGAGATGGCTCTCACGCAGATCTATTATCCAAACAACGAGAGCAAACAGAAAGATACACCCTGCCATTGAAAGCAGAATTTTATCAATAAACTGTTTGATGAATGCCATTATCCGCACAGTTACGATTCCTCAACCTGCTCAATCTCAGGTAGGTTAAATTTGATCTCCAAAAATTCAATGGTCACTGTAAAGTGAGAAAAATTTTCCTTCACGATGGGTATCTTAGCAGATTCCAGAGACAATAGACTCCCACTGATCTCTTCGGCTTCTAACACAACATTGCGCGACCTCGACCTTCGACCACGGCCATGTCGTTCATCAGCCTTTGCTTTTACCAACGATTCCACTTCGACACTTCTCACCACAAGCGGAAGCTCAGAGTCCGCCATTAAATTCATAAAGATACGTAATGAACTCGTCTGTCCAACAAAGGAAATCTGAAAAGCAATGGTATCCACAACACCAGCCATTCGAGCGGTTACTTCGGGATTGATCGTAAAAATATCTCCACCAGACCGGCCTCGAATCTCTATTTTTGGTTGAAATCGAGATACTTTTTCCCCCGGATTTACAATCTCCCAATCCTCTCTTTTCACCCAAAGAATCTGACGTGGCTTTGCGATAAAGAGAGCTTCGAGGATATGATCAGCTACCTTTCGTTGCTTATAGATAGGAATAACATATTCTTGTTCTGGCCCCTCATTGGTATAAGCACTGAATGAAAATCGTTCTTCGGGACGAATTTCCACTCCAAACTTCTCGGCCAGCTCTCTATTACGCTCCACAAACGTCGCAATATCAAAATAAGCATCCGTTCTGGAAAGAGGAGGATGTCGAAAAAGATCCAGTGTATTTGATCCATCCACATTCAAGGATCTCAACATTTCCTGCAGGGCAGATACATTTTGCTGCAAATCAGCCCTCGCTACTTCCAGGTTTTCTGCTGTGGGCGATGGCATTCGACGCTCTAGAATCTCTTTTTTCTGCTCTTCATCTCGAAGAACACCATGGATCGATTCCAATGCATCCTGACCAATTACAAGAAACATCCCTTCAACAATTAGCAGCAAACCGGCAAAGCCGATCAAGCTGTAAAAGACTGGATATTGTTTAAAGCGGGCCATCGGAAAAATCAAAGCGGCTTACGCGGGTTAACCACCAATATAAAATCAAATTTCAAAACTCCGGGTTGACGATTATCGAACCGCTCATTTTCAACCGAGACAATGAACTGGGAATCTTCAAAACTTACCAATAACTGTTTCACCCTATTATAGGAATCCTGACTCACTCTTGAAACGGGGTGATCCTTATCCAACAAGCGCCCCGTCAAATTCAGGCGCAATGCGCGACTCTCGTCGGAATTCGACTTTGTTTTCTCCAATCCTCCAAGGAAACTACTGGCCAGGGTTGAGGGCCCTGAGCCTCGAATTACCTGAACTTTCTCCAGCCAAACATCCTCAACATTAACTAGACGCTCCTGCAAATCAGAAAAGAAATTAATCCAATTCGATTTTGTCTCAACGAGTCCTTTGATCGCATTCATCTGATCCTTCGATTCCTCAATCGCTGCCAGATTCATCCGTATTTGCCGATTGATCTGATCCACCGGAAACATCAGATTTTCAATATTCTTAACCTTTTCGTCATAGGCAGTCAGCTTCGATCGGTTCCCCATGATTGAAAGACCCACAGTCGCAACAAGGAGGAAAGCAGCCATTAAATAAAAAGGAGCTCTTTTGCGAAAAGCTCTATCCTTAATAACACGGGGAGGTAATAGCTTGAGCCGCTTAGATTCCTCAACCCAATAACTAGCCGCAATCCCAACTGATTCCCCTAGAAAATGAGCATGTGCTTTTGCCGTCAGTTCATTGACATTGGCAGAGAACTGAACCCGCCGAAGTGGATCATAGTGTTCAACGGATAGGTTCGTCTTCTCTGCTAACAGTCCTCTGAATTGGGAAGACAAAGAGCCTCCACCTGTTACATATATTTGCTGAGGCCGATCAGCTCCGCTCTGTCGCCGATATGTCGCCACCGTCCTCGTCACTTCAAGAGCGAATCGTGATACAAATGACTGCATCGCCTCATCCGTAGCCATCTTTTCCTTCGATTCGGCTTCCAGGGGTAAACTGCCATCAAGGATGCTCACTTTCAATTCTTCAGCATCCTCAAAAGAGAGCTCCAATGCGGAAGCTATTGACTGAGTGATACTATTCCCAGCAAAGGCTATATTTCGCACATAAAAACGATCTTTCTGCAAAAAGATCAAATTAGAGGAACGTGCACCTACATTAACCAGCAAAACACCCTCCCGAACCTCAGGATAATTATAATGGAAAGCACTTATCTGCGAAAGACTCGATGGCTCTATACAATCCGGAGCACAACCGATCTCACCGGTCCTATCACAAAGCTCTTCCAGAATATCCAAGCGCACTGCAGTAAGCGCGATATCAAAATCAACACCATCATCTGCTACGATCTGATAATCCCAAACCACTTCTTCCAAAGGATAAGGAATGTTCTGACGAGCTTCAAACTGAACAATTCGGTCTATCTTCGATTCTTCGACATTCGGAACCTTGATAAATTTGGTAAGAGAAAGATGCCCCGGAGTGATCAAACCGACACTAATTTTTTCCTTCCTTCCAGAAAAAGCCCGTTTAAGGACATCCTCCACAGAATCTATCCATTCCGTACCATCACCCAGAGAATCCCCAATCGATTCAAAAACAAAACTCTCCAGAACAATCTCGCCCGATTTGGGAACAGAGAAAATAGCTGCACAGACACGACTTGCCCCACAATCAATAGCAAGAATTTGATCGTTATTCATAGCAGGTCAGTGAAAAGACTAAGGGCCTTCAAAAGGATATCTCAGGAATAAGGTTAACGCTGTTTACGAACAAACGAAGGTGTGCTTCCTCTATAATCGAAAAGAAAAGGAGAATCGAATTGGGAGACCAATATCCCTTCATTTCGAATCGCATCTCTAGCGATATGATCTTTAAAACTCTGCAATGCTTTACCTGTTCGAAGCATCCCGGAAACATTCTCTGAAGCTAAAGGCAACAATTTCCCATCCACATAGATCTGCACCATATAAGCACTGGCTCTGCCTCTGACTCGATCACGTTCCACCACTTCTGGTGGTAAATAAAATCTGAATTGGGCTTTTCCGTTTTTCAACGTTACCGCCTCTGCCTCACTTCGAAAAAACCGAAAACCATTTTCGGTAAGCCGCGACTGTATCCCCAAGCTAAGAGCAACTTTCACTCGATCAACATAGCGTGAATTGGCCCCTTCCAGGGTCCCATCTCCCCTCACATCCAATTCGACAGTTGTTTCAAGCCATGAATCACCGGCTCCAGCAGGTCGCATAGATGCAAAAGCAACTTCTCTAACTTTTACTGAGAATCCAGAAGCATCCGACGATTGAGCGGCCACCTGAAAAGTTAAGACTGGAAACAACGAAGCGAATAGCAGGCACGTTGTAATTTTTAGATATCGCATTATAATAGCTTAAAATAAGCTATTATAATCCTATGATGTAAACAAAATTCCCGGGCAGCTCCCATCAGTAAACGAGGTGATTCACCTCTGGTATTATGATTACTTGGCGAATGGCAGACTCGAACCAACCTTCCTGCCCTTCATCAATGAGTAAACAATCACCAGTCATCCCCTACAAAATCAGTGTTTTGGTCTTCCTAAAAGACACAAAAGGGCGACATCTTCTCCTCTTGCGTAACAAAACGCCCAATCAAAATAAGTGGAGCCCCATTGGCGGAAAACTGGAAATGCCATTAGGCGAGTCCCCTTATGAATGCGCCATTCGGGAAACAGCCGAAGAAACCCAACACACCATCTCTCTCGAAAACCTCCATCTTTTTGCGATGATCGCTGAGAAAGCCTATGAAGGCACCGGTCATTGGTTAATGTTTCTTTTCATCTGCAACAAACCCCTCGAGAACCTGCCAGAAGATATCGATGAAGGAAAATTCCGCTTTTTCTCCAGAGAAGAAATCGATACCCTTCCTCTTCCCGAAACCGACCGTCAGGCGCTCTGGCCTACTTACGATCAATATAAAGACAGTTTTGTCACGATGCGGGCAGATTGTTCTCCCGGAAAACCACTTGATGTCATCGTTGAGGAAACCATCGGCGGTCAAAACTCTCCCATTCTTTAAAAATCAAAACAGAGATTCCTCCCTCGGGAGAAGTTTCCTTGTCAATAATTCAAAAATCACGGACGCTCTTTCTTTTGTATCCGACCCTTTTCCACGTGAGTAAAAAAACAACATCCAAAGATAAGCCATCCGCAAAGAATGCTGAGGCTTCGCTAAACAGCGGAGCAACCGCCCCCATTAATGCGAAGTTATCTAAAAAAGAAAAGATAGAGATCTACCGCAAATTGGTCCGTATTCGACGTTTTGAGGAACGTACTCTACGAAGCTATCAACAAGGTAAAATTGCGGGATTCCTTCATCTTTATATCGGTCAAGAAGCTATCGCTGTCGGAACAACATCCCTGATGGGCCCCGATGATCATGTTATCACCGCCTACAGAGATCACGGACACGCGTTGGGCGTGGGCATGTCGATGAACGAATGCATGGCAGAGCTTCAAGGCAAATACACTGGATGCTCCAAAGGAAAAGGTGGCTCCATGCACTTTTTTGCACCCGATAAGAACTACTGGGGCGGACACGGTATCGTAGGTGGACAAACTCCTCTCGGAGCAGGTCTCGCTTTTGCCCTCAAACATGAAGGGAAAAAGGGATGCTGCATGTGCTTTATGGGGGATGGAGCCGTCAACCAAGGCGCCGTTCACGAATCCCTTAACATAGCGGGCTTATGGGGACTGCCTGTTATATACATCATCGAAAACAATCAATATTCCATGGGGACCTCACTTGCCCGCTCCTCCGCTAGCACCTTACTGGCCAAAAGAGCCGAAGGCTACGATATCGCTTGGGAACAGGTAAATGGACACTCTCTCTACGATGTGAGAGCTAAAACATGGGAAGCCATGGAAAGAGCCCACAATGAATGCCTCCCTACCGTTATCGAAATGGCCACTTACCGTCATCGGGGGCATTCCGTATCCGACAACGAAAAATATCGAGACAAAGCGGAAATAGAGGAATACAAGCGCACTTCAGATCCAGTTATTCTTTTTCAGAACACACTACTGGAGGAAAAAACCCTCACCGAGGAACTGATCAAAACAATTAATACTGAAGCCAGGGAAGAAGCGGAAAACGCAGTTCAGTTTGCTGATCAAAGCCCCTTCCCACCAGAAGAAGAACTTCAGAGAGATGTTTATTGGGAAGAAGACAATCCTGAGCACAAAACCTCTCAGGGAAAAATCTTTTTCAATGATTAAGCTTTTCAGTTTCCAGAATATCCAAACCCTTTTTTAAGACATGCCACTTATCACTTATCGCCAGGCCATTAATGACGCTCTAGCAGAAGAACTCACTCGAGATGAAAAAGTCATCGTTATGGGAGAAGAAGTTGCCGAGTACGATGGCGCCTATAAAGTCACCGAAGGCCTCCTAAAAAAATTTGGTCCCAAACGTATCATTGATACACCTATCAGTGAAGCGGGCTTTATCGGATTGGGCATTGGAGCATCCATGCTAGGCATACGTCCCGTCATGGAACTCATGTTCTGGAGTTTTTCCTACGTTGCCTTTGACCAAATCGTCAATAACGCAGCCAACGTTCGTTTCATGTCCGGCGGGTTGATCAACTGCCCTATCGTCATACGGGGACCTGCTAACGGAGGAACAGGGGTCGGAGCCACTCACTCCCATACACCCGAGAATATCCTCGCAACCACTCCTGGCCTAAAAGTCATCTGCCCTTCAACTGCATACGATGTCAAAGGATTGATGAAGTCTGCCATCCGAGACAACGACCCTGTCTATGTAATGGAGAATACCCTTCTCTATGGCGAACAAGGCGAAGTCCCAGAGGAAGAATACACCATCCCATTAGGCAAAGCGGATATAAAGAGAGAAGGCTCAGATGTCTCTATCATCGCTCATGGACGCTGTGTGCAAACAGCACTGCTAGCAGCGGAATTACTGGAAACAGAAGATGGTATTGACGCAGAAGTCCTTGACCTGCGTTCGATCAGACCCCTGGACGAAGAAGCCATCCTGGAAACAGTGCGTAAGACAAATAGAGTCGTCCTGGTGGAAGAAAATAAACCCTTCTGCGGCACCGACGCACAAATCGCTTACATGATACAAGATAAAGCCTTTGATCATTTGGACGCACCCATCAAGCGAGTTTCCTCCATCGATGCACCTCAGGTTTACAGTATCCCACTGGAAAAAATCCAAATCCCCGATGCTGAGCGAATCCGCAAAGCAGTTTTAGAAATCTGCCCGCGCTCAGTATAATTTTAAAAAAACCTCAATCCTTCCAAATCCCTATGGCCACAATCATTGAAATGCCAAAATTAAGCGATACCATGACAGCTGGTACGCTCATTACCTGGCTCAAAAAAGAAGGTGATCCTGTTTCCTCCGGAGACATGATTGCAGAAATAGAAACAGACAAAGCTACCATGGAGCTGGAAGTTTTCGAAGACGGTTTTCTTCTAAAACAGCTCATCGCCGCTGGCGCACAGGTCGCCGTTGGTGCTCCCATTGCAGCCATTGGTGAGAAAGGCGAAAAAGTAGAGATACCTGAAGCCAAGGCTGTAGCACCTGCAGAGAAAGCACCAGCCAAAGAAGATAGAGAAACAGAAGCCCCGATAGCTGCTCAAGAAGCGACAATAGCGACGCCTCCTGCAGCGACCACTAGCACCTCTTCTGACAGTCGGATAAAGATTTCACCCCTGGCTCGAAAAATCGCCGCCGAAAAAGGAATCAACCCTGAAAACATTCAAGGGAGTGGCCCCAATGGACGTATCCTCAAGTCGGATGTCCTTGCTGCCCAAAAAACCGGTGGAGCCGCCATGCAATCTGCATCAGGCCAAACAGCTGTCGCCACCACCCTTTCGGGATCCCCCATCGCCGAAGAAGCTTCTATTCCAGTTTCGGCCATGCGCAGCATCATCGCGACACGCCTACTAGAGTCAAAGACAACCATCCCCCACTTTTATCTGGATATCGAAGTGGACGCTGGCCCACTCATAACCTTACGCACTAACCTCAATCAGCGCCTGAGTAAAGAAGGTGGTACAAAGATCAGTATTACCGACTTCATCATCAAAGCTGCCAGTGAAGCTCTTCGCAGGGTTCCGGCCGTGAACACCTCATGGGCAGGCGATCACATCAAACAACACAGCGCCGTTCATATGGCTATCGCTGTTGCCGTAGAAGATGGGCTGGTTACTCCTAAGATCGAAAACACTCACCTCAAGACATTGCGTCAAATATCCAGTAAAGTGAGAGACATCGCAGGACGGGCAAA
>JAESUN010000014.1 GCA_016763045.1 Opitutaceae bacterium
AGCCCATAACAGGCAAATTGGGGTGGCCGGCGGTGACAATTTCGTAGGCAATCGCCGATCCATTGAATGGTTCGAAGGCGTTTGGGCGTTCGAAGGTCAGGGTTTAGAGTGATTCCGTTTGCTGTTTTAAGATAACCCTTTCGTGCCAGAAATTTTTCAGCCTGAGAGCCTGCTAAGAAAATTCCAATGCCTGGTTGCCATCGTCTGAGCAGGCTTGGTCTGAAGGAGTAGTAGTCAAAAAGGAAATCGTAGACAGGGTGCTTTTCATGGATGGAAGCCCTTTTTTGATGTGGCTTTACCCATTCGTCTATTAGGAGGATGTGTTGTTGCTCTCGTGCTATCCACTCAGGTTGATAGAGGGTTATTCGAGGGGAAATCAGAGCTGGCATGAAGTTTTACCTCGAGTTGCGTCTCTGGAGAATGGGCGCAGTGAAATGAAGAAGGAATTTTTCGTTAAAAAAATCTCCGGAAAACCACTCGCTTAGATCGAATACTTGAGAGGGCTTTAAGTGCGAGTCTTTGAGCTCTTCTTGGTAGGCGGTTCCTTTTAGATAGAGAAGTCCGTTTTTTAGAGAGTTTCTTTTTCCGGGACGAACGAGAGTATTTGTCCAATCAATGAATCGGGGGAGAGCTGTCACCGCTCTTCCGAGAATGAAGTCGTATTTTGTTTTCAGGGTTTCGACTCGAGCATTGATTGTCGTGATGTTTTTAAGGCCCAGCTTATCAGCCATATCATCAATGACCCTTATTTTTTTTCCAATAGAATCGACGAGAGTGAAATGAGTGTCTGGAAAGACCATAGCGAGGGGTAGTCCTGGTAAGCCACCACCGGTTCCGACATCAATGACTCTTGTTCCTGGAGAAAACTGGATGGCCTTGGCAATGGAGAGTGAATGAAGCAAATGGTGTTCGATCAAGTTCTCGGCATCTTTTCGGGAAATCAGATTTATCTTTGTATTCCAGTCCTTCAGTAGTTCGGACCAGTCTTTAAGTTGTTGAAGAGTCGACTTCGAAAAATGAGGAAAGTGATGTTGGATTTGCTCCATGGATGGCATTTTTCGGTAAGACTAGATCGCGGAATCTTTTCGTGTCACCTGAAGAATAGCGATCTTTGTGGGATGATTAAAGGGCGTTGGATCAACAGGTGGTTGTTCGCAGATGGTTTCTGGATAGCCGATACAATCTTGAGGTGCAGGGATGGTTTCTTGGATGGAAAGGTATCCGTCTTTGCAAAGTTCTTCGAGCGATTGCATATAATCAGCTCCGGAAAGGAAAAGTGCGTTGTTGATGGCTATGAGTTTTCCATTATCTGCAATCAAGGGACGTACTTTATTGATGAGGCGAATGTATTCTTTTCCGAGATCGACTTTTCCGTGCTGTGTGCTTGAGAAAAAAGGAGGGTCGAGAATGATATAATCAAAGAGGGCTTTTTGCTTTTTCAGAAAGGCAATCCGTTTAAAGAAATCACCCGCAAGTAGTTTTTGAGCCTGAGACGGAAATTTATTAAGATTAGAGGAGCTGTTGGCGACTTTTAGAAAGCGAGAGCTTTTATCTGTCTGAACAACTTCTTTTGCTTGGCCTGCAATGGCTGCGATCCCTAGGCTGCCGGTGTAGGCAAAGCAGTTTAAAACTCGTTTTCCTTTTGCATTTAGGAAGAGCCATCTTCGGAGATTTCGAGTATCACAATAGAAGCTGCAATCCTGATTGAGTGTTAGGTTGATTGCATAGAAGATATTATTCTCGGTGACGGTGGTGTTGAGGTGGGTTCCTAGAAGTAGCGTCCCCCTTCGTTCTTCGGGAGTCTTTGCTTTCCGTCTCTTCAGGAGAACGGCCCGAATGGATGGGATGTTTCTTCTGTAGAATTCGATGAGCTGTTCGAGCCAGGGAAGATCTTCCGTGGAGTGCTCGTCAATGACTAAGGTTTCACCGTAGAGATCAACAGTGACTCCAGGAAAGCCTTCGGTGAAGCCGTTAAAAAGACGGAATGCTTGTTTTGTTTTTCCGAGCGAAGGAGTCCTGCGAGCCCGGATAGCTGCGGTGATCCGCGGGATGATTACATGTGTGGTGGAGTTCATTGTTTTGAAAACGAAGGAGTCTTGTTTTGTGGAAGTATTTCTTAAAAATAAGCTGTAATGAGAAAAAACTTACAGTGCTATTTGATCGACGATTTTAAGTCCATATCCGTCAAGGGCAACGACATGACGACTGGTGCTGGAGAGTAGTCGTATGTTCTTGAGTCCTAGTTCAGCAAGGATTTGGGCTCCAATACCATAATCTCTGAAATCCATCTTTGCCTCAGCAACTTCCCCTAATTCGGTTTCGCCCGATTTTGTGAAATGGAGTCCTCCGTCTGCTTGTTCCATATAGAGGACAACGCCGTGTTTTTCCTTGGCGATGCGTTTTAGTGCCGCATCCAGTGAGTGATGGCTGGATATTGCCGAGCTGTGGAATATGTCGCCGAGAAGATTTTCACTATGGACTCGGACAAGAGTGGGTCTTTCGTCCAATGTCCCCATGGTGAGTGCTAGATGTTTACGGTCGTTTAGAATATTTCTGAAAACATGTAATTCGAATGCTCCATAGTCGGAAGAAAAGGGCTGGCGGGCGATACGCTCGACGAGTTTTTCTCTTTCATAACGAAATTGAATGAGATCAGCAATCGAGATGAGCTTTAGGTTGAAGCGATCTCTGAATTCGAGCAGTTGAGGCAGGCGTGCCATCGTCCCGTCTTCATTAAGTATCTCGCAGATGGCACCACTGGGATTAAGCCCAGCTAAAATAGCCAGATCAATGGCCGCTTCTGTATGTCCTGCTCGTTCCAGAACTCCTCCTGGTTTTGCTCGAAGGGGAAAGATATGGCCTGGTTGAACCAGTTCCTCGGGTCGAGTATCGGAGTTGGCTAACAGTCGAATCGTTCGACAGCGATCATAGGCGCTGATGCCCGTGCTGATTCCTTCGGCTGCATCGACGGTTACGGTGAAATCTGTTTTATGAGATTCACGATTATCCTGGACCATTGGGCTTATCCCCAGTCTCTGCAATTGGAAGTTGGTTGTTGGTACACAGATGAGCCCACGTGCGTGCTGGATCATCGTATTGATTGTTTCGGGCGTGGCTTTTTCTGCAGCTATGACGAGATCGCCTTCATTTTCCCTGTTTTCGTCATCCGTTACGATAACGAGTTTTCCTTCTGCGATGTCTTGAATGGCAGATTCGATGGAATCAAAAGAGGATTTTAGATGATCAGTCATGATGAATACGAATGAAGATTACTCTAGTGGAGTTGAGAAAAGAGCAAAGAATAAACATTGAGTTTGTCGAAGAGGGTAAAAAGAAGGGTTTTGAGAGAGAAAAGCTGGACAAAGCAGGCTGATTTTGGGCTCGTTTAAGACGAGAAATTCATGAAAGACGCGATCGATCAGTATAATCAGAGTGGTGAGGTAGGCTGTGGCTATTTCCCTCCAGTCCGATGGCCGGACTTGCTGTTGACGGAGGAAAACCTTGTTTTACTGGTGGAGGGGGTTCTGGCCG
>JAESUN010000131.1 GCA_016763045.1 Opitutaceae bacterium
ATTTCACTAAATTCCAAATGCCCTGGCCTTGACCACGCATCTTTAATAGCTTTGCCAATGACAACAAACATTGATACAATATGATCCTTCGGTAAATTTATAAGATCACCCACTTTACCAAACTCAAACCCATCCATAGGGCATGAGTCGTATCCCATTTCTTTTGCGAGAAGCATGATGGTTTGTGCGGCTATTCCGCACGAACGCATGGCTTCATCGCGCTGAAGTTGTTCATTCCCTTTATAAGAACCGCCAATCATTGGTACAAGCATGTTGCTGACTGCTTCCGGTGCATTTTTCCAATAACGTTCAGGGCTTTTTTCCCAGGCTTTGAGGTCGGCGCAAAGAATAAGGGTGATCGAGGCGTCGGTCACTTGAGCTTGATCCCAAGAAGCAGCTCGGAGGCTTTTCAGAGTCTCGGCATCGCTAGCCACTACAAATCGCCAGTTTTGGATATTGTATGAAGTAGGGGAAAGAAGGGTATGGGAGAGAAGCTTCTCGATTTCTTCATCACTCATCTGATGTGATGCATCGTAGTGTTTGACGGAACGTCTTTCGGTAACGGCTTCAAATGTATTCATAGACGAAAAGAGGTATGTCCTTCTCTTGAAAGGTCAAGATGGCTATTATAAATCGTCTTAAGAAGAGTGCTTTTCGATATATTCTCGTAGAGCAGCCGCATTATTCAATCTCTCCTCTTTTGAACTAAAGAGAAAGGTGATGACAGGGCCTTTGAGTTGTTTGAGCAGTCTTGTGAGAGCATCGGGATTCTGATCGATCTCAGCGAAGTACCTCTCCTTAAATTCGTTCCATTTTTCTGGATCATGGACATACCATTTTCGTAATTCAGTGGAGGGGGCGATGTCTTTTGCCCAATAAATGATCCCGGCGGCTTTTTGGGTGATACCACGAGGCCAAAGTCGATCCACGAGAATGCGTTGACCTTCTTGAGGGTCGGCGGGTTGGTAGATTCGTTTAATCTGTATCTTCATCAGCTTTGCATCGTTTTTTTCGCTCATTTCCTGCTCTTTTAGATTGTATTCAGCTTATGATTCTTCCATCGTTTTCAACAGCTTCGTTTGCTCATGTTAGACTGATAAACAAATGACTCTGACGCAAAAACAAATTGCTCTTTTTAGACTTATCCTGATTGGATATTGGGTCTCTTTCGTTGTTGCTGTGTTATTCTTTTTTGAAAGCAGATTGGGGTATTACCACGTTGTATTTGGTGAGATGATTTTCTTTATCCACATTGGTGAAACGTTCGTCTTCAATAACACGTTAAAGAAATATAGCAAAAATGTTATGCGGGATAAGCTCTTAATGTTGCCGTTTGGTTTCTTGATTCCGATGCAGCGAAAGCTGGAATGCAAAGCCTAGGCTTTGCCTTTTGGCCTAAGATAAAACCAAGGTTTTTAAGGAATACGTGCGAGCTGGATTTGATGGATGGATATTTCTCCATCTTTAAATAAAGACCATTCATGCTGAACAGTGTTTTCATCGATAATGGTTAGATCGAGAGCATGCATGTGGGCATCGATCTCTGGATCGATATTTGTTCCTCCTGAGTATCGAAAATGAACGATGTTACCGGAGGTAGATTCCAGTTTCATGCGGGGTTGGTTTTTGAGAGAGCAGAAGTGGTTCATCGCCAGTGTCCCTTCGTCGTCGGAATAAATGGTTATCATTTCAAAGGGCTCTCCTTTGAAGAGTGTTTCGATAACTGCGCTTCCCGAAGAGGTGACTTCATAGGTGATGAGGTATGTTTTTCCCGGCATTTTGCTGGAATCTGCATTCCACTGTCCCTCGAGGGCTTTCAGTTGTTCGAGTTCTTTTGAACCTTTGGTGGCTGTCTCCGAAGATTCTCCATAGGTATAGAGAGACGTTGCTAAAAGGAGAGAGAGTAGGGTGTAGAAGAGAGTCTGTTTCGATTTCATGTTTGGGTAGGGTGGTTTTAGGGTTGTTGGCTTTGGGTGAAGGCCTCCAGACGTTCTGAGCATGCGATCCAGCCTTGACGATGCTCTGCCACTGCTTCTTCTGGTAGTTCGTGCCTGAGGTGTAGAAGGGTGCCTTTTTCGGATTCTTTCAGTGTGATCGTGACGACACTGTGCTCGACAAATCCTTCAGCGGTCCAAGTGAATACAAGTTTCTGAGGGGGATCGATTTCGAGGTATTCGCCATGAGGCGCGCAGGCGAGTTCTTTGTTCGGAAGATACATTCTGACGGTGTATTTACCGCCGATCCGCAGATCGACTTCGGCTTCTGAATAGCCGTCGTCCATCCCAAAAAACCATTGACTCATCTTTTCAGGTTGTGTGAGTGCGCTGAATACAGCCTCGCGAGAGGCGCTAAGTTCTCGTTCGATTTCGAGAAGTGATAAGGTTTTGCTTTTATCCATTATTTTTGGAGCTCTTGGTTTCGTTTTCTAAAAAAGTATCAAGATGGGCCAATCGAGTCATCCAGAAAGAGGTTAGACGTTGAATGACCAGCTGGGCTTCGGATAGCGGCTCTGTGTTGAGCTTGAATCGCCGCGTTGTCCCATTCTTAAAACGGGTAATGAGACGGGCTTCTTCCAGTATTTTGAGATGCTTGGATATGGCTGGCCCAGACACATCAAAGGGCCGCGCAATTTCAGTAACAGTGGCATCTTCTCGTGAAATGTGTTGCAGGATTTTTCGACGGGTAGAATCCGAAAGAGCCTTAAAGACTCGATTGGTGCTGTCTTCCTCTAGGTTAACCATGTGGTTAAATAAAGGAACCTTGAAAGCGTTCGTCAAGACTTATATTTAACCAAATGGTTAAATATGAAAACCTGATAGAGACACTTATGCTCGGGAGAGGATTGCCTTCGGTCTCTCTGCTAGAGGAGAGAGACTAGTCTTTAACGAAGTGGGGACCTTCTTTACCAAAAAAAGTGGATATGCTTTTTCCTATAGAGGAATTAAAAGCGACTTTAATGGATTAGAAGTTATTCATTTAACAGAAGAAACTACTTTGCTAAACGAAGGTATTTATCACAATGCACAAAGCCGTGTGATTCGATTTATTGGAAAGAAAAGATAACTACTAAAAAATGAAAAACTTAAAAAACATTATCGACAAAAACTTAAACGGAAAAAAGGTATTCCTCCTTTTTATACTTACTAATATCGTTTATGCCTTTATGTTACTGGTAACAATTCCGAAGGTAATGAGTTTTTCTAATGGATTAAAGTTATTAGATATGATGCCTGCGGGCTATAATTTGGAGTATATCAATAGCTTATTTAATGCCCTTGGAGAAGGGGGGCGAGAGCTTTATTTATACAACCAAATTCCTGTAGATATGATTTATCCTTTTCTATTTGGAATAAGTAATTGCTTATTATTAGCCTATTTTCTAAAGAAAATTAATAAACTAGATACTTCTCTGTTCTACTTATGTCTATTGCCTTTAGTAGCTGGAATAGCAGATTATTTTGAAAATTTCGGAATAATAAAAATGCTAAATAATTATCCTGAAGTAACGAGCTTTTCTGCTACAGCAACAAATATTTTCTCAATGACTAAAAGCACATCAACTACCTTATATTTTGTAGTATTACTTATCGCATTAATGGCTTTTGGCATTAAAAAAATAAAAAACTAATTAAGCTTTTGTATCTGCCTCCTTTTGTTTAAATCCATCATAATAAAAAGAATTAATGCTCTTTATTCGACTCGTTTTCACCCGTGGCTTTGTTGATGAGCTTTCGCTGAAGTGATTTTTCAGAAATGTATTTTCCCAGGAGGATGTCTTCTTCGGTAAAACGGGTCATGAGGATCTCCATTTCACCTCTGCGGTCAAAATCGTACGTAATAGTGATGGCGTTATCATCCGACTGAAAACCGTCCGGGTAAGAGATACCTACACGGTCATCAAGAATGAATCCATTGCTCCATGAGTGCCCATCATCAGAGGAGAGGTAAGCAGTGAGGTGAGATCGGTCTTCCAGACGTTGATCCATCGCTCCGTGTTTTACCAAAAGGAGTTTACCGGAGTTTAGCCGTCGAATGAAAACCCTGGAGGTAAGATGTTGGATACTGGATGGAGTCGCTGTGGTCCATGTATAGCCTTTGTCTGTCGAAGTGCTTTCTCCAATGCCATAATTCGTTCGAATGAGCATCCACAGGCTGCCATCATTGCGTTCGACGATCATGTGTTCATCGCAACTGCGCTCATCCTTTACCGGAACGTTGGCGGCTCCTCTTTTTTGCCAGGTGGTACCTTTATCAGATGAGGCGTAGACAGTGGAACTACCTTCGGTAAACCATGTGGCAGAGGAAAGTAACCATTCACCGCTGGATAGAACGGTGGGTTTGTTCATCATGATCCCGTCGCAGAGCCTCTTGGGAGTCGACCATTCTGGATCTTCCTCCTGGGGATTATCTGTTGTGATGGCCCATACGCCTGCGCTGGCATCTGTATGATTTTGATAGCCCTGAGCCCAGAAGAGCCAGAGGCGGCCGGTGGGGTCATTCCATAAACAAGGATCGTATGCACGGACATCATCTCCGGGATCTAAGATGAGTTTTACATCGGACCAAGTTTCGCCGTTATCTGGACTTGTGGTGAGTAAGACGTAGTTGCCATTATCCTCCGTAAGGCCTCCTCCATACCAAGTAGCCCAGAGCCGATCGCTTGAGGTTTTTTCGATGCCGGAAATACCCTGGAACTTTCGGAGTGAATCCGCATAGCGAGGGGGAGGAGAATTGAAGATTTGAGGAGGGTTGAGGTAGGTATCCATTTGATGTATTTGGTTCGAGGTGGTTTACGGAAAGTTTCTCAGGCTTCGTCAGGAAGAATTTGCGATCGGGTTTTTATGCCTTGATTGGATAGTTGACGATATTCTTTGTGCCACTCTGGAATAATGCCATCGCGATCAAATTGAAGAATGGCACGTCCGAGCCCTAGGTTCCAGATATTGCGCCAGAGGGTTTCTTTGGCTGTCCAGAAATCTTCAGCTGCAGTGATTCTGGCTTGAGTCCAACGATTATGATTTTTGACGATTGCGCTCGCTTCGCACATTTTGAGTTTTTCCTCGAGAACCTGCAGGCGCCAACTTTGCCTAGATGAGCTAGCCAGTCGCGTGAAATCCGATCGAGCTGTTTCTGTATTTAACTGGTTAATATCTCCCATCTGGCAGAGCCATTCTCGCCATCCTTGAGTGTCGCCACCCAAATATCTTTCAGCATATGCTTCCAGGACATCATATGCGTTTTCGAATTGGCATGAGGCTAATCCAGCAGCGATGGTTTTGTTTATTTCGTCAAAGGCACCTTCGGAGTAAGCGAGAAATCCGTCGCTTCCTTTTTCAAAAAGGAAATTGATGGTATCTTCTATTCTTTGAGGCGCGATGGTTGGTCCAAAG
>JAESUN010000132.1 GCA_016763045.1 Opitutaceae bacterium
GTTCAGATTTCATATTAGTCAGCTCTTTTGCGAAATTGCACTTAGTTTCTTCTTCTCTTTGATTGCGGTAAAAATGACACTCCTCGACTTCGATGATCAATCCAACACGATCCTCCGAGAGAGTTTCCACAAAACGACTTCTGTTTAGGCGAAGTGATTTTATTTGTCAGAAATCAGGCTCTATTTTCAGTAAAGACATGATCGACTGCGGCGAAGAGATCAAGTCCCCGGAAATCATAATTCGTATCAGCATCTTTAACACGAACCCCGGTCTTTTGAAAGATACGCATCATCGCATCCGGCAGTGTTTCACCATCGCTCTCCCACTGATACTCATTTTTCTCAATGGCTTCGCGAAGGATCATCGAACAAGCGGCAGCATACGCATTGGAGGAGGATGTGGCGACGGCCGTGACGAGCAAGTCCGTGTTTGTAAATCGATCGAGATGGGCTTCGTGCTTCCCTGGGGTTGTTGCGCCGATGCCAAAGCAATGGGGTTGGCAAGCGGGCCAGGAAATACCATCCGTAAAGCCATGGTTCCCACAGGGCGCACTCACCCATATCCCCTGCTGACGGAGGGCGCATAAAACATCGTCCAGCTCAGTTGAGACGGGCTCTGAGTGACGGTCATCATCCAGAGGAGAAAGATTAACGGTCGTTATATTGTAGTCGCTATGGTTCTCCAGAACCCACCGCAAGGCCCTGGCTATCGTCCCTGCTTCCGCCTGCCCTTGTAAATGAACCTGAGAGACACAACGAACGTGAGCGACAAAGTTGTTGTAGGCGACGCCGAGAACTCCGTCGTGCTGAATGGATGAGGGATTGCCCACGGTTGTGCCATGATAGCCCGGGGGCACAGGTGTTGGGTCGTCATTACCATCAATACTATTGTGGGTAGCGATGACCTTGGCGCCCCACTCCATCTTTGTCTGCCATTGCGGAGCGTCTAATTCACAACCGTCATCCAGGATAGCCAAACACTGGCCTTTCCCCCAGGAAAGCTTGTCCGCATATTTCTTCCAAGTCTCAATTACCCGGATTTGGGTGAAGCTCTCTTCATTAAAGGGAATTCTTTTTCCGGATTTCGCGACCGCCTGCTTGTCTATTCCGACGGGTTCTTCCTTTGGAGTTTCCTGATTCATTAAGTTGCTTTAAACAATTAACTAAGACTTTTTTTGGATATGATTAAGAAAATCTACAAGATGAGCTGTTAGGAAAATCTATGCTTTAGATGAGAAGATCAATCCACAAAAATCTCCTGTGAACTTTGCAGGTCCTATCTGAAATTAAATTAAGAAGATACATTCCTTGAGAAATCATTGCTGTGATCTTTTGTATCGTGCATAGAAGGTTCTAATGAAGACACGGCTTGAGCAACAAATGCAGTTTATCCTGGAAGCAGATCAGCTGAAAAATATCTTTCGGCAATCTCGAGTCATCCAGGATCGAAGGCCGGAGAATGATGCGGAGCATTCCTGGCATCTTTCTCTGATGATTCTTTTGCTCTCCGAGCATGTTGATAAGGAAAAGATCAATATTCTACAGGTCTTAAAGATGATCATCATTCATGACATTGTGGAGATCGATGCCGGGGATACGTTTGCCTATGATACTGAGGGCCAAAAGACACAGGCTGCTCGGGAACAGAAAGCTGCAGAAAGACTCTTTGGGCTCTTACCCTCAGATCAAGCTAAAGAATTTCATGCTCTGTTCAATGAGTTCGAAGCAAAGAAAACACCCGAAGCCCGTTTTGCGGCTGCGGTTGATCGCATACAGCCTCTCCTGCTGAACTTTAACACGGAGGGTGCGGCCTGGAAGCAACATGGCATTACCATTTCTCAAGCAATGGAACGAAATCGGCATATCGAAGACGCTAGCGTAGAACTATGGAATTACGTGAAAAAGTTACTGGAAGAGGCAGTCGTAAAAGGTTACTTGAAAGAAGATCGATCACTATAACTCCGACGTTTTCATAACCTCACTCATTGGATCTTTATTAGAGATAATCATCGGGATCAGAGGCTTATTGATAACTTTGGAGAAGATATGCGGACTCCGAATTAGATGATCCCAGTTCAGAACTTCGAAAACTAAAGACAAAACGGTTGAATAAATCGACCCTGTTAATCTTGTTAGATCCTATCTAAAAAAATCCCACTCCGTGCATACCTCTACCAGTCATTTTGTAAGTCTACAACTCATCGAAGGGATTGCCCATCTATCCGAGGGAGCTTTGCACGGACCTTGGGCGGAGGCCTTTAAGGATCGGCTCACCCAGCATAAGTTTTCCGCTTCTGTTTATAGTGGGGAGCATTCACATACCCATACAGAAGTCTGTCACTTGCTCAGCGGAAATTGCCTGCTCAGTTATCAGGGTGCACATTATAAACTGCATCCGGGGGATCTTACTTTTTTCCCTCCCGGCGTTGTGCATGCAGAGACGTCTTATCAGCCACGGATTTCCTACCAACTCGTTTGGTGGGTCTTGCGCGAGGATGGCCCTTTTCTTCAATTAACTGATTATCATAAGGAGACGGGCTTTCGCATTATCAACCGGGTTTCATTACCCCGATTGCCGAGTGAAATCTTTGAACGAATTGAAAACCTGAAACTGTATGCTGCCGGAAAAAAAGCGCCTCCAGTTCTTGAGCTGAAAGAGAACTTTCTCACGCTCTCTCTGGAACTTCTTCGTTATCTCCAATCCCATGACAAATCGGGAGAAATCGATACACGTTCATCCATTATTGATTTGGCTATTTCGTATATTCGCAATCATTCGGATAAGCCGATCGAACTCGAGGATGTCGGTCAGGCCGTTTTGCTTTCTCCTAATTATTTGACGACACTTTTCCGGACTCATACAGGAAAAACTCTTGACGCCTTCATCAAAGAAGAGCGTATCAAACGTTCGATTCGTTTGTTAACAGAAACAGGTAAAAGTGTTAAGGAAATTGCAGCTGAACTGGGTTTTACGGATCAGTTTTCGTTCAGTCGCACCTTCAAGCGGATAAAAGGTGTTTCACCGCTTAATTTCCGAAATAGCCTGTGATGATTTTGTTGCCCTGTCTAAACAGTTCTCTCGGCCAGGATAACTCTGAAAGAGTTTAATCCGAAGTTCGGCTATATAATCGTAACTTTAACCATTCCTCTCGAACAGGATTGATGGTATTGTTTTATCACGAAAAAAGCCTCAACCGCTCTCTCTATGAAAAAATCAGCTTCTTCAGATCTCGCCCTCTTGGGTGGTCAACCAGTAGGCAAAATCGAAACGCCTCCCTTCCCGTTTTTTACCGCGCGTACCCTCAAACGAGTCAACCAAGTATTGGTGGATGGAAAAGCCATTGGACTGGGTCGATCTCATTCTCCCGAGCTGGTCGAGGCGGAAGAGGCAATTTCGGCCTATCACGGAGGATTGCATTGTCTGAGCACGAGTTCTGGACATGGGGCCTTACAGATGGCTCTGGCGGGCTTGGACATAGGCCCGGGCGATGAAGTCATTACCACACCCTATACCTGGGGTGCTTCTATTTCCTGTATCCTTCACCAGGGTGCTATTCCGGTTTTCGCCGACGTGGATCCGATAACGGGGTTGATCGATCCCAAGACAATTCCTCCACTTATCAATCGCCGCACCCGTGCCATTCTGCCTGTTCACATCTTCGGACAACCAGCGAATATGCCGGCCATCATGACGATAGCGAAGAAGCATAATCTCGTCGTAATCGAAGACGGAAGCCAGGCTCATGGCGCAACGTTTAAGGGTAAAAGAGTCGGGAATTTCGGTGATGCAGCGGGATTTTCCTGTATGGGAGGAAAGCTCTTAGCGACAACGGAAGCTGGTTACCTGGTGACGCCGAAAGAAGATGTTTACTGGAAGGCGAGTCTTCTCTGTCAGCATATGGGCCGATCACCGGATAAGGGATTCCCTAAGGGCTTACTTCCTTACGCTGATTCTCTGGTCTATACCTATCGGATGACGCCGCTCAACGCAGTTCTTCTCACCGAGCAACTCAAAAAGCTCGACAAGGAAGTCGATCATCGCCGCCGCAATCTGGAGCACTTAAGGCATTACCTGAGCGATTCCCGCTTTGTTAGTTTGCCGAAGTACAAGGCTCACGAGAAACCTGCTTTCCATATTGTGACGATGAACTTCAATCATCAAAAAGCCGGAATCAGCCGGGATACTTTTTTGGAAGCCATTAAGGCTGAAGGACTGCTGGCAATGGCATACATCCCTTCTCCCATCCCTTCATGGTAGCGCTTACACTGGCAGAACTACAGAGGCCCGAAAGCCACCTGGATTGATTCGCTGAAAAGGTCTGGTATCGATTATCGAAACTCCAGACATCCAAACTGTGAGCGTAAAATCGCCTCAGCGCTGGATATGAGTTTTAATTTTTATAAGCCGGCGAAGAATATGATGAAAAAGATTGCTGACATTATCTACAAAGTGGAGGCAAATATCGATGCCCTCAAAAAGGTTGAATCCAAGAGCAAATCTGGTCGAAGATAGTCAATACGCGGTTTCGCTCTGACACTTGAACCATTTCGATCTTTAAGAAATCCTCTAAACGCCCATCATGAAAATTGGTTTTGGTAAATCAGACATTACCCCGCGAGTCGGTGTGCAGCTAGCGGGTTTTGGTCCTTTCCGGAACCGGCACTCAAATGGCGTGCGGGACAACCTTTGGGCCAGAGCCATTGCCTTTGAACAAAACGGGGAAAAGGTAATCATCGTCAGCTGCGATCTCACTGGAATTGTTTTGGATACGACCGAAGATGTCCGAGCAATGGTTTCGAATCAGACGGGTATTGACCCTGGCGCCATTATGCTCGCTTGCACACATACACACAGTGCGCCTTCGACGGGGACCTATATCGGATGGGGAGAGGCCGACGTCCCTTATATGGAAACACTTCCAGCTCGAATCGCCCAGGCTTGTGTCGATGCCTTTAACCACTTGGATGAAGCAGAGTTATCCCATGCGGAAGTCCCTTGCGAAGGGATTGCCGTGAATCGTGAGTATGACCAGCCCTTTAATCATGGTAAACCGATTGAGCATTTTTTAACGGATGAGTGGCGGCCCGACAAACCAGACTTAACTGAAACCACCTGTCATGTCCTTAAGGCGACCCGTGATGGAGAAATCATCTGGTTTATCAGCTACTTTGCCTGTCACCCGGTTGTCTGTTGTGAAGAAACGTTCAAAATTCATGGTGATTTTCCCGGCGTCGCAACCAATAAGCTAGAGGCCAAATATCCAGGGTCTATCGGTCTTTTTCTTCAAGGATCTCTCGGCGATGTGAACAGTTGTGTAGCACATTACCCGGAAGAAGCATCCATGCGAGCTCTTGAGATACTTTCCGATCGTTTTGCAGCTGCTGTTCAAAACGGGATCGAAAAGGCA
>JAESUN010000133.1 GCA_016763045.1 Opitutaceae bacterium
CGCATATGCGATCGGCACCATCTTGCTCGACATCTCGGAAGTCGCCAAGAGATGAAATCCGACAAAATCCACATCAACGCATTGAACAAGGGGATTATCGACCTGGAAATAACTGACCACCTCGATCCCGGCCTTCTCGATCACTTCAATTGCTCCACTTCTCAGCAAAGCACGTAACGATCCGCCATGCCCATCAGGGCTCATCGCAATAGAGCTTTTCGACTCCAACAAAATTTTACCTTCAGTATTCACTGCTGGCATTCGTCCCTGACGAAAGAAATGTACCTGCTCCGGCTCGAGCCCAAAGAAACTATTCTGCTTAAAAAACTGCTCTGTCTCCTCATGGTTCGCATGGCTCGTCATAATGAACCACGGAAACACACATTCATAACGCTGCTCAACCGCTCTTATCTTCTCCGCAAACACCTGAAAAAGAGGTTTTTCACAAATCGGAGTCACCGGAAAAGTCCCTTTGGGTCCGGGAAAGCCCAAGCGAGTCCCCTGACCACCCGCAACCGTGAAAGCAGCCACTTTTCCTGCCCTCAAAGCTTCCTCACCCTTGATCTTCGCCGCTTCCCATTGAGAAGCCTCTCCACCCGATTCAACCAATGGAATATAAGAAGCAGGCTCCAATCCAGATAAATCCAAAGCCGACGATCCAGTCTCCTTCAGTAGAGTATCCGTCAATCTGCTTATCTCTCCCAAATCAATCTCGGAAGCTTGTCTCGATAACTCCAACTTTCCCTCCGGACTCAGTTCATTCCAAAATCGAAAGACCTGACCTTGGCCAGCGTTTTGAAAAGACTCTATGATCAAATTATTATCATCCATGTGTTTTTCTAAATCGGAACCGTCGCAAGGTTCCTTAGCTGATCACTTCCAGATCAGTCCCACACTTATTTCTCAAATCTGAAGACAACCTCAGAAGGCCGTGCATACCCAAGACGCTGACGAATCTCCCGTTCGACGAAGGCCGGGTCATTTTGTAATTTTTCCAGAAAAATTCTCTGCTCCTCCAAGTTTTTCTCAGCTTCGGCAAATCGCCTCATATTTTCAGTTTCCTGCTTCTTCAGATTAGTGAACTCATTATAGGTCCGATAGAAGAACACACTGGAGAACGCGCTCAGCGCCAGGAATACTAAAGCATATACAGAAAAGATTATCCGGCCAAGAGTCATGGGGAGAAAGCGATTCCGTAGATTGGCTAAAAACAGCAGAAAGAAAAGATCTTTTTTACATATCCGACAAAGCCCTCCCCCGCTACAGTCTCACAAAGAAAAACCGTTATATTCATCTAGCAGTTAACTTTGTCTATTTATTGTCGAAACTACCTAGTAATGTATGAGGATTATTACGGATTAATCGAACTTCCGTTCAATATCACGCCTGACCCAAAATTTCTGTATCTCAGCCCCTCTCACCAGGAAGCAATACAGCATTTAAACTATGGGATCTCGGAGCGAAAGGGCTTTATTGTGCTCATAGGAGAAGTTGGATGTGGGAAGACGACTCTCTGTCGCCACTTCCTAAATAACCTCGATCATGAACAATACGATACGGCATTGATCATGAATCCACGAATGACAGAAACTCAGCTTCTGCGAACCATTCTCGAAGAACTCGGAGAAACCGTCGTGGGTCGTTCATGCAACGATCTTATTTCCCAAGTAAATAAAATCCTGCTGGAGCGGATCAACCAAGGAAAAGATATCTTACTCATTGTCGATGAATGCCAAAACCTTTCCTTTGAAGTTCTCGAACAACTCCGACTCCTCTCCAATCTCGAAACAGATAAGCAAAAGCTCCTTCAGATCATTTTGATGGGACAACCTGAATTTAAAGATATGTTGAGCGAACCCCGGTTACGACAACTCCGACAACGCATCCTCGTTAACTATGAGTTGAAACCGCTAACCTTCCCCCAACTGGAGCACTATATAAGGCATCGTATTGCGCTAGCAGGTGGCTTGGGGCGCCCCCAGTTTTCTCGATGGGCATCCAGAACCATCTACCGGGCCAGTCAGGGCATTCCCCGTATCATCAATAATTTATGCGACAAAGCCCTCCTCGCTTCGTTTTGCCGTCAGGGAGATACCGTTAATTTTTGGGATGTTCGAAGAGCCCTTAAGGAATACAACGCCCTTTCTCTTACTTAACCCCTTTAGAAGATGAGCTTAATCAACGATGCTTTAAAGAGAGCCCAGACTCTCAAACCGGTCTCTCCCAATGCCTCTCAGCCAATAGGGCTCGAGCCAACCCAACCTATTTTCAAACGTTCCAAACCCATGTCTGCCTCGAGAATGGTGATGACTCTGGGTATTGTCATGGGCTCCCTCCTGATCATCATTACGGCACTGGGAATCGGTTTTTATGTTCTCTATCTCAAAAGCGATGAGCCAACCCAAATGGTAAAGGCTGAATCAGTGACCCAAGTGCCAGCACCTGCATCTGCAATAGCTGCTGACACCGTCAAAGAAATAACTCCAACTTCGGAAAGTTCAGAAGCAACTGCGGCGACGATTGAATCTGTGGTACAAGAAGTGACTCCAGTCATCGAAGAAGAGCCCGCTCCTTGGGTGAATAATCCATATCCTGAAATCACAGAATATGTTAATTCGATCACCATCATCGGAACCCGCACCTCCAACGGGATTTCCAGAGCACTGATGAACAATAAAGTTTATAAAACTGGCGAAATCGTAAATCGTGATCTAGGACTCAAATTGACAGCGGTCAGCCATGACCAACTGGTTTTTGAGGATGCCGAAAAAAATATCTACACAGCCCATTTCTGAGAGCCCATTTACAGACATCGCAAACGTCGGTAAATCAATACATCCATTATGGGATATCCCAGTCTACCATGGCGAGTTGTGGCCCGCAAAGCAAAGACGAGGGCATAGCCTTCACCAAATCTCCTATCGAGCATGCTTTAAACCAGCTCTGGTAAAATTTTTCCTCGAGCGCTTCAGCCAACCTGGAGACGTCATCTATGATCCTTTCATGGGGCGAGGAACCACTCCACTTGAAGCAGCCCTGAATGATCGAATCCCATGGGGTTCAGATCTTAACCCCCTAGCCTCTCACCTGGTTACCCCACGCCTTTCACCTCCAAGATTAGAAGCCATCTCCGTCCGGCTCAAAGAAATTGATCTCGAAGGGGAAACGCCGCTGCAAGAAGATCTCCTGACTTTTTACCACCCGGATACATTGCGGGAGATCTCAAATCTTCGTTCATACCTCCTAGCAAAAGAACGGGACCATCAACTGGACACTATAGACCAGTGGATCCGCATGGTGGCTCTCAACCGGTTAACCGGCCACTCCCCTGGGTTCTTTTCCGTCTACACCATGCCTCCCAATCAGGCTGTTTCAATCAAGTCCCAACAAAAAATAAACGATCGGCGGCAACAAACACCACCCTATCGAAACGTTTCTGTACTGATCCTGAAAAAAAGCAGACAGCTCCTTAAAGACTGTAACCTCGAGGGGGATACTAAACTGAATCAAGCTGCCACTCAGGCCAACTTCGCCATCGCGGATGCAACCGAATTGAGTAACTTTCCAAACAACAGCGTCAACCTGGTCATCACATCGCCTCCTTTTCTTAACATTGTCGACTACGCCACAGACAACTGGTTACGATGCTGGTTTTGCGATCTCGATGCACATAAGTTGAATGTCACGACACCGGCCAAGCTTTCCAACTGGGAAGACTTTCTCTCCAATGTTCTGGCCCAACTCCAACGCATTCTCAAACCCGGTGGCCGCATCGCCATCGAAATAGGAGAAGTGCGTAAAGGCACCCTGAAACTAGAAGAAACAGTAGCCCCTCTTGGGGCCCCAAATGGGCTCCGTCTCGAAGCCATCTACATCAACGATCAAATTTTCACCAAAACCGCTCATTGCTGGGGTGTCGCGAATCAAAAAGGCGGGACCAATACAAACCGTATCGTCATCTTCCAAAAAGAAGAATAACCACAGATCGGTGGTTTTGACTTTTCAGGGAACCTCTAACCCGTCAAACATAGAGCATGCTGACAAGCCGTACCGAAGTTCAAGTTCGATATTCAGAAACCGACATGATGGGAATTGCCTACCATGCAAACTACCTCCCGTGGTTTGAAGTTGGCCGAACCACTTTACTCAAAGAAGCGGGATTCCCTTATCTTGAATTGGAAAAAAATGGCTATCGCCTTCCAGTCCTGGCAGTAAACGTCAAATACAAGAAGCCTGCCATCTATGACGATCTTCTCACCATTGAAACGACAATGACAGAAGAACCCACTCTTCGTATTTCTCTCGATTACCGAGTCTTAAGAGGCGATGAGCTTCTCGCCACCGGCTCTACCCAACACGCTTTTATCAATACAAAAGGACAACCCATCCGCCCTCCAGCTACTTTTGTTCAAAAAATGGCAGAAATCTTTGCGTCTATACCATAGACCCAGAAAGCGCTTCGCTCTCCCACCATTCGTATTCTGCCAAAACCTCAGAATCGACTTCTCCCTTTCGAGCACTCTTAAGGAGATCAAATCCCTCCTTACCGGAAAGCCTAAAAACGGCCCACACCGCGTGCACCCGCACCATAGCGAGCTCATGCCCGGCCAACAGGAGCAACTGATCCAGAACGAGTTGCTGTTCGCCTTCTACTCCCTGCACCCACTCCTGAGACTCATTCAAGTTTCCAGCTACAATACAGGCATTGCGTAACAATCCGCGGATTTTTGTGCGTTTAATAGGACTCTTTCGAAAAACTTCGCTAAAGCGTTCCTGAGTCATTGCCAAAAGCTCGAGGAGAGTGAGAGGGACCACATCATAGCGACTGGACAAAAGAAGCTGCCTTCCTTTTTTTGCAAACCGATTCCACGGGCATACATCCAGGCAAATATCGCAGCCAAAAATACGACTTCCGATCGCAGCCCTAAATCCACGAGGAATGACCCCCTTATTCTCTATCGTATGATAAGAGATACACCGTCGTGCATCAATTAATCCAGGTTTTGGAATAGCCTCCGTCGGACACGCCTCCAAACAACTCGTGCACTTCCCACAATTTAAACCCAAGGAAGACTCTCCCTCCATCTTCCTCAAAGAAGATTTCATCAAAGGTGGATCCGGCTCCAGTTCCACTGTTGTTAAAACCGAAGCCAATAGCAGCCAATTACCATGTTTCCGGGAGATTAACATCCCATTCTTACCCTGCCAACCCATGCCAGCCTTTGCCGCCCAGCCCCTCTCAATAACAGGGCCCGCATCCGTATAAAAGCGGTAATCAGTCGAAGAAATATCGAATTTTTCCTCCAGAATTTTTCCGACCTTTTTCAATCCCTCCAGTAAAGTATCATGATAATCCGAATACAGGGAATATTTCGCCCATCTCCTCTGCGTCGAAGGATCCCCCTCACCCGGCCAATATGAAACACCCAACATGATCAGGCTCTTTACCCCCGGAAGAACCAAATCTGGATTTAATCGTTTTTCCGCAGTTCGGTCCAACCAGTTCATATCTGCTTGCCAACCATCTTCCAGCCATTGGAGAAACTCTCCACTCGGAACATCATCCACCTGGGCAAACCGGACTTCATCAAACCCGACAGCCTCTATCTGAGCTTTTAGCTCCCTGGTATCCATACAACCACCTATTTTGAAAATGCC
>JAESUN010000134.1 GCA_016763045.1 Opitutaceae bacterium
ATGGATCCGTGATAACGGAGGCAATCCCTTCGCAGATCTCAACCTTCCCGAAGCTCTCATAAAGTTCCGACAGGGCATCGGACGCCTCATCCGCAACAAAGAAGACAGAGGCCTCATTACGATTCTTGATTCCAGGATTCTCTTCAAATCCTATGGACGGCAATTCCTCGAAAGCCTACCGAAAAATCACTTCGAACAAATCACTCTCAAAAACAGAGAAATTCATTTTGAACCCTTCGACTAGTTTTTAGGTCTTTCATCCTTGAGTTCATGAAATACCAAGCATACGGCCTATCTGATCGAGGATATATTCGAGCGAAAAATGAAGATGCTTTTTTCCTCGATACAGATCGACGTATTTTTGCCGTTGCCGATGGGATTGGCGGAATGCTACACGGTGAAATCGCCAGTCAGGCAGCCATTGATTCTCTTCGAAGCACGATTGCAGACGGGAGCTTGAACGATCTCCTTACGACAAAAAACGTTATCCCTCGGCTTAATAAGGCAGTTTTCACCACCGGCATTGAAAACGACGCACCTGGCAGCATTGGGACTACCTTTTCCATGCTGACCCTAGAAGGCGCAAAAGCTCATCTCCTACACGTTGGAGATTCCGTTATTTTTCGCTTCCGTAATGGGAATCCCGAAAAATTAACAGCGGCTCATAATGTGGAATTTGAAGCACATTCCAGAGGAGTTCCCGTTGATACCTCGAGCACCTATCGCTATGCGCTGACACGCTATCTGGGAATGAAAGACTCACCGATCCCTCAGATAGACAGCTTTACCCTGCTCAAAGATGATCGCTTTCTCATTTGCACGGATGGCGTCTCTGATTTCGTCGATGCCGGAACATTGGCCTCCGAAATAACTGCGAGTTCAACCCCTGAACAATTTCTTCAAAAAATCCTTCAATGTTGTCTGGAGACTGGAGGCCATGACAATATTACAGCCATTGCCCTTTTCATCGAATCCACCGACTGACCATTCCACTCTAAACGATACACGCCTAGTAATCTTAAAAGCTTAAAGAGATAAGAGACCCCAGTTTACCCCTAACCGAAAATCCTTATATGATTAATGATTGGACATGGAACGCATATGATCAGCAACTCGCAGATGAACTTCAGGCGCGAATTCCTAATAAACTCTTCGACGCACATGCACACCTCTACCGCAAAGAAACTCTCTTTGATAAAGCAAATCTCGTTAAACTAGGACCTGATGTCTGCGGCATTCAGGTATGGAGGGAATATGTCGAACGACAAGTCGGCAAAGGCCGCCTCAAAGGAGGACTACTCTTTCCATTCCCTCAAAAGCACATGGTGAGCAAGACCCTAAATGATGAAATTGCGATTGAGCTGAAGAATGATCTGAACTGCCGTGGCCTGATGCTCATTGGACCAAAGATGAGCGCAGAAGAAGCAGAGAACAGCCTTGCCGAATGTCCGCAATTTGTGGGCTTCAAACCGTACCACATCATGGCCCCAGTTGAACCGACATTTGAAGCACCCATCGATGCATACGTGCCGGAATGGGCATGGAGAATGGCGGATGAACGAGGACTAATCATCATGCTGCACATGGTGCGAAACCGAGCACTTGCAGATCCGGATAACAAACGTGAAATTATCGAAAAGTGTGAAAAATATCCAAATATGAAGCTGGTCCTCGCACATGCAGCACGAGGGTTTAATGGCGAAACAACAGCCATCGCCATACAGGATTATGCCCATCTGCATAATCTCTATTTCGATACCTCCGCCATCTGTGAAGCCAAACCCATCGCAGCCATTCTGAAAGCCTTCGGCCCCAAACGTCTTATGTGGGCCAGTGATTTTCCGGTTTCTGACCTGCGCGGCAAAGCCGTCTCCATCGGGAACTCATTCGCCTGGATCAACCCTGAGCGAATGGACACTCACGCCAAAGCATGTGAAATCCAGACCTCCCCTTCCGGACTGGAAAACCTTCGGGCCTTTCTGGATGCCTGCGACGATTGTTATCTTAACAAACAGGATTTGGAGGATGTGTTCTACAACACCGCACAACGCCTCCTCTCTATCGAAACAACGACGGAAGATACCGGGCAGAAACTTTATGAGCATGCTAAGACCCGCATTCCTGCGGGAGGTCACTTGCTCAGTAAGCGACCTGAAATGATGGCGCCTGGTCAATGGCCACCCTACTTTAGCGAAGTTCGCGGCTGCAGTGTCTGGGACTTGGATCGCCGACATTTTTACGACTTTTCCATAAGCGGTGTGGGAGCGGCCATGCTCGGATTCAATGATCCCGACGTCACAAAAGCGGTCATGCGACGTATTCAGATGGGATCCATCAGTTCACTCAATCCTCCCGAAGAGGTGGAGCTTGCCGACAAGCTATGCCAGTTGCATCCCTGGGCAGAGTGCGCACGCTTCACTCGTACCGGCGGTGAAATGACCTCCGTTGCAATTCGCATCGCACGGGCCACAACCAATCGATCAAAAGTCGCTATCTGCGGATACCACGGCTGGAGTGACTGGTACCTGGCAGCCAATCTTGGAGAAGATGACTCCTTGGACAGTCATCTCTTAGCGGGGCTTAACCCCACTGGTGTGCCACGTGAACTTTCAGGTACCACCTTGACGTTCAACTATAATAACCGCGAAAAATTTGATGCACTCATAGACACCCACGGGGATGAACTGGCCGCTATCATGATGGAACCCTGCCGGACAGCAGATCCAGAACCCGGTTTTCTCGAACATATCCGGAAACGCACAACTGAAAAAGGGATCCTTCTCATCTTTGACGAAATAACCATTGGCTGGCGGCTTGCATTGGGTGGTGCGCATCTAAAGTTTGGGGTCAACCCGGACATGGCTGTGTTTGGTAAAACTCTTGGCAACGGGTTCCCCATTGCGGCCGTCATCGGCACCGAAAGCGCCATGAGCGGTGCCCATCATAGTTTCATCAGTAGTTCCTACTGGACCGAAGCCGCCGGCCCAACCGCAGCACTAGCGACATTAAAAAAGATGGAAGAGGTAAAGGCGGTGTCTGAAATAAACAACCGAGGTCAGCTCATCAGGGATGCCCTCAAAACCGCCGCTAGCAAACAGGGTCTGAATATTACCTTAAGTGGCTATAACTGCACGGTATACTTTGCCTTTGAAGTCGATAATGCCCAGGCAGTACGGACTCTTTATACGCAGTGCATGTTGGAGAAAGGGTTCCTAGCCACACCGATGATCTACGTTACCCTCGCACATACTGAATACATCATAGAACGCTTCGCCAAAGCACTTGATGAGTGCTTTGCGGAACTCGCCCAACATATTGCAAACAACAGTGTGGAATCGTCTCTGAAAGGAGATATTTGCCACAGTGGGTTTAAAAGACTTATCTGATTAAACTATTACCCTCTTTATCAAAACCATGCGCTCTACACGTTTTAAGGACCTCGTCTCCAAAAACCCGGACAACGAAATGTTCCGCTTCAGCCTCGCTCAAGCCCTTTTTAATGAAGAGGACTTTTCCGGATCACTCCCGCATTTCCAGAAATGTATCGAAAAAAAACCGGAGTGGATGATGGCAACGATTCTACTAGGGAAAGCTCATCTGAATCTACAAAATAGAAAAGAGGCACTTCCACTTCTCAAAAAAGCCCTAACGCTCGCTATCGAACAGGATCATGAAGAACCGGAAAGCGAACTGAAAGGCATTCTTTCTGACCTGGGAGTATAAACAGATATTGGTTAGATTCTAACTCCTTTGATTCCTCAAAAATTAGAGCCTTAACTTCCTGGAGAACCCCAAAGCCATCCAGTATGCTGATCGATCACCCTCCCACGCCCAGAACGCGGGGCTCCTGGATATGTATAAAGAGCGTAGTTTTCATCTGCATACCAAGGTTTTTCAATTCCAAGGGCATCCGGATAAATCCAAATCGGTAAGGTATCGCGCATCCGATGTCGAGTCGGTTGAGTGTATTTTTTTTCGGAAAGCAATGTGATCGTATTCATCCCACCTTCCTTCAGCAGAGAAACCGGTATATCAATCGAAAGTAAACCGGAAAAGAAGCGATAACTGCTGTGATCGAGTGAAACTAAAGTCTCATTGACATAAAACTCCCAGCCACCTCTTTCCGGAGAAAACTCTGGCCCTATGCCCTCGACCAGGTGCAAGTCGCAACGGGCTGTCTGCATGGGATTTTTTCCATCATCAAACTGCCCCAGATAAAAAGTTTTTTGAATGCCCATCTCTCGATCCA
>JAESUN010000015.1 GCA_016763045.1 Opitutaceae bacterium
CATTTGGTCAAATGCTTCGGTGTAAAATGATGAGCCGAAAAGCTGAAGTTTTTTTCTCCTGATATTTTGATCCCTAGTCCTCGATCATTGACCAGAGAAAACCACCTCACCTCTTCCTTATTTCCATTCTCTTGAGGCAGAATATAGGGGACATATTGATCCGACACCGTGCCTGAAAATGTTGAGACATGCGCACCTCGTTTTCGGTCACAATATGTTTCATGTGGCCCCAAGCCAAACCATTTCAGCTTCTCAAAACCCTCCGCAAGGGTCATCTGCAGACCTAATCGGGGCAAATCCTCCAATCCTGAATCGACCTGATATATATTTTCTACCTTCAATTCCCCGTCTCCGCAAAACTCGTATTTCGCATGATGGATAAAACCCTTCTCCCCCTTTTTACATGTATAACGATGGCTGATCCAAATAATCTGTCCATTATCCTTGGAAGTTCCTGTTTCAAAGGAAATAAGTTCGTCCTTTAATTGATTATAACCAGCGGTCATCCAGCGCCCCAAAGGCTTCCAATCACAAGTCCACTGCTCGGCCTTACCTTTCACACCATCATTGTCCAAAACCCCTCTCCAAATGTTAAAAGAAGGACCTTTTGTAAGAATTTTTTCATCGCCAAAGGAGAAATAAGACAACTGCCCTTTTTGGGAATCAAACGCAACAGAGACTTCCCCGGCCCTAAATAAAAGCTGCTTAAGAGTCTTCCTACCCCTAACTTCTCTTCTGCTCCGCGGCAGAGAAACCTTCTTTCCCTTGGCCAAAAGAAATTGATCCCAAGAAACCTCATGCCCCTTTGCACACCAAGAAGTTTTTTGAGCGGTATGAAACGAGATCATGAGAAAAGCCTCTTCACCATGGATTAACTCAGGAAGAGCATACGAGAGAGTCCATTTCCCACTTTTTTGAGGGGCTATTCTCTTTAAAGGAATTACTCCTTTTTCCACTGTTTTTCCGTCCACCTTTACACTCCAACGACCCTCGAGCCAATCAGCATTGATAAAGAAATCCGTATTCGTAACCTCGATCATCCCCTTCTTTAGGTTGAGCACCTTTATCTTCAATGGCTGCACCAGCTTTTTAAATTCGCACATAGCCGGATGAGGCGTGCGATCCGGCCACACCAATCCATTACAGCAAAAATCCACATCATTTGGCTTATCACCAAAATCACCTCCGTATCCCCAATAAGAAACTCCATTCTTATCCACTTTAGTTAAGCCCTGGTCTACCCAATCCCAAATAAAACCGCCCTGCAGACCTTTGTATCGATAAATAGCATCCCAGTATTCCGCCAAACAGCCGTTTGAATTTCCCATAGCATGGGAATATTCGCAGGAAATATAGGGACGGGGATCTTTACTCTTTTTCGCCCACGTAATCATATCCTCAATTTTTGGATACATCGGACAAATAATATCTGATGCTCTCTCACCGATCACTTTCTCAGGATGCATCCGTTCCGACTGGATCCAATTATACCGGACGACTCCCTCATAATGGACCAAACGCGTTGGATCATAATTCCGAATCCAATCGGCCAAATGATCATGGTTTTCGCCATAACCCGACTCATTCCCCAATGACCAAGCAAAGATGGAAGGATGATTTTTGTCTCGAATAACCATTCGACTCCCCCTATCAAACCACGCTTTTCTCCAAGAGGGATCCCGACAGAGCGTTGAATAGTTATCATGACACTCAATATTCGCTTCATCGATAAGGTAGATACCATACTCATCACAGAGATCATACCAAAGAGGGTCAGTGGGGTAATGTGCTGTTCGAACGGCGTTAAAATTGAACTGCTTCAACAGAAAAATATCCTTCAACATGGTTCCGCGATCCATCGTTTTTCCAGTTTCAGGGTGATGATCATGTCGGTTCACTCCTTTTATCAGAACGGGTTTCCCATTAAGTAAAAGTTCCTTTCCCTTTACTTCAACCGACCGAAATCCAATTCGGATAATCGTGTTTTCGATTTCTTTTCCAGACGCATCAATCAGAGAAATAACCAAGGTGTAAAGGTTTGGAGCCTCCGCAGACCATTGCTTGGGTGCCTTCACTTTCTCCTCAACAGTGATCACATACGACTGCTCCCGGTAAGAATGGCTAACCCTCGCTTTCAGCGCTTTGGAAAAGACCTTTTGAGTACCATCATAGAGTTGCAGATTGAGACTCAAGTCTTCATGAGGCTCCGAAGTGAAATTTACTTTTGTCTGAACACGTAAGAACCCATCTCTAAACCGAGAATCCAAACCTGCCGTAGCCGTGACATCTTCGATATAAACATCATCCGTCGAATATAAGAAGACATCCCGGTAAACACCCGCCATCCACCAATGATCCTGATCTTCCACATAGGATCCATCCGACCAGCGGATACACATGACAACGAGTTCATTTTTTCCGGAAATCAGGTATGGGGTCAGATCAAATTCTGATGGCAACCGCGAGTCCTTTGCCATACCTACCTGCTGCCCATTCAAATAGAGATAATAACAACTTTCGACGCCACCCAAATGAATGACCGTTCTGCGTTTCTTCCAAGATACCGGTAACTGAAAAAATGTTCGATAGACACCTGTTGGATTATCATCGGGCACAAAAGGCGGATCATTTTTCCAGGGCATCACAATATTCGTATAATGGGGTTTGTCATACCCCTGCATTGTCCAGTTCCCAGGAACTAGAATCGGGGCCCATTTAACCTTCTCTTTTCTCCCCTTCAGAACACCCGCAGGAACAGCCTCAGGCCTCGGATAAAGTTTAAAGTCCCAAGAACCATTCAAGGACCGAAACCACGGACTTTTAGCATACTCTCCTTTGAGAGCTTCTGAAGCTTTTGCATAAGGATAAAGTGTCGCCCTCATAGGCAATCGATTGAGTGATGTAAGTTCGGGCTGCTCCCATGGTCGGGCAAAAGTAAGAGGGTCAAGTAATGGTTTCATCGAAAGTAATTTTTAAAAATGGTTTACTCAGTTCCCCCTAAGCATTCAAGCCCCTTTGCAAAGCTTAAACGTTATTAAGCCTCCATGATCAGCAACGAAACATTACTTCCTTTTAATCTTGGCCTTCCACCTCACTACGACAGAATTTCTGTTCTATAAACACGCACCAAGCGACACTCCTTACCTACAATCCATCATCCTCGATGTCGACTCAACTCTTTATTCTGGGAGACAGTATCTCGATCCACTATGGCCCTTATTTAAAGGAGCTTTTATCCGCGGAGTTCATCTATTCCCGAAAAAGCGGAGAAGAGAAAGCACTCGAGGACCTCGACACCCCATTGGGGGCAAATGGAGGCAATTCGACGCTCGTCCTTTCATTTCTGGAAAAAGCACTTGAATACCGTGAAATCGAAGCAGATCTGCTTTTAATAAACGCCGGACTACATGATATCAGGCGAGATCCACAAACAAATAAAATTTCTATCA
>JAESUN010000135.1 GCA_016763045.1 Opitutaceae bacterium
ATCACCATAAATAGTCTCCTGGTCTGCACGACCCTGGTTAAGGCGAACACAACGTCCACCACGTAAATCAATCGCCGGATAAATAATCATTGGAGTGTAGCTTGGTCAGATTTTTTGCCAAAATGCACCAAAAATATCGTTTCTTTTATTTTTGATTAATCCTCAAAGCTAATTATCCCTAATTCATGCCCATGAAAAAATACCAGGCTCCCCTCTTCCTGACTGATCTACTCAATGCCAGAAGCCCTTCTGGTTATGAATCCGAAGCCCAAGCAATTTTTGATAAATTTGTAGAACCCGCAGCTGATGCTTATGAGAAGGATGCTCTAGGAAATCGTATCGCGACCTTAAATCCTGCCGGCGACCCCGTGCTCATGTTCGCCGGCCATATAGACGAACTCGGCCTGATTATCAAATACGTCGATGCAGATGGATTCCTCTATTTTGATACAATAGGAGGACATGATGCATCCGTCATATCCGGAAGACGGGTACAAATACAGACACGTCAAGGGATTCTTAAAGGCGTAACAGGAAAGCGAGCTATCCACTTAATGAAAGCGGAAGATCGTAAAAAAGTACCCGAGATACACAATATCTGGATCGATATCGGAGCCAAAGACAAAGAAGATGCCCTGTCAAAGATCCGGATAGGCGATGTCGCTACCTACGATCATGGCTTTGAACTCATTAACGGAAGTATTGGAGCTGCACGCGCGTTTGATGATAAATGCGGTGCTTACATCATCGGGGAGACTTTAATTAGACTGGCTAAAGAAAAGACCTCTGAAGCGAAAATCGTTTCAGTCGCAACCGTCCAAGAAGAAATCGGCGTCCGCGGTGCAACGGTCGCCGCTCACCGAGTCAACCCACATATAGCTATTGCCATTGATGTATCACACGCCACCGATCATCCTGATTGCGATAACCGTCAATTCGGTGAATTCAAACTGGGCGCTGGCCCGATGATTTGCCGTGGTGCAAATATAAACCCTTTTGTCTTTGAGCGCCTCGTCGCCTGCGCGGAGGAAGAAGATATCCCTTATCAGGTCGAAGCAGATCCTCGTCCAACAGGCACAGATGCTCGTGCCCTCCAAGTTTCACGTTCAGGGATTGCCACAGGCCTCGTATCCATTCCACTTCGCTATATGCATACGCCAAGTGAACTGGTGGATTTAGAGGATATTGAAAACTGCGTTAAGCTGCTCGTTGCCTTTTCCAAATCACTTAAAAAAGGTGAATACGGAATCTGGTGATAACCAGATGACCACCTCAAAAAGTTAGAGCATTGCATTAAAAAAACAATGCTCCGTGCCATTAAAACGTCCCCAAAGAAGATAAATCAGGCTGCGTCGTCTGCACGCTCTGGTGTAGCTTTAGACTCTGATTCTACAGCCGTCTTGCGATGCTTACGAAGTAAGGCTTTCTTTTTGCCCTGAACAACTTTCGCATCAATCACGACTTCCGAAACATCTTCGCGCTGAGGAAGATCATACATCACATCAAGCATCAAACCTTCCATAATAGAACGAAGAGCCCGTGCTCCTGTTTTTAACTCAATGGCTTTATCCGCGATCGCAAAGATTGCGTCCTTAGTCAGAGTCAACTCAACTCCTTCCATCGCAAACAGCTTAGAGTACTGCTTAACCAGCGAATTCTTTGTGCTAAGCAAGATGTTTTCCAGATCTTCCTTACTCAACTGATCCAACACGGAGATAACCGGCAAACGACCGATAAACTCAGGGATCATTCCGAATTTCACAAAATCCTCTGGAGCAGCCTTCTTCATCACTTGTTCTCCTGAAAGCTGTTCTGGAGTTGCTGATTTAAAACCGAGGGAAGTTTCACCAGCACGTCGCTGAATGAGTTCATCCAAACCAACAAAGGCACCTCCGCAAATAAAAAGAATGTTCGAAGTATCGATCTGGATGTATTCCTGATTAGGATGCTTTCGACCTCCTTGCGGTGGCACATTACAAACGGTTCCTTCCAAGATCTTTAAAAGAGCCTGCTGAACACCTTCTCCGGACACATCCCGAGTAATCGATACATTCTCGGTTTTACGTCCGATCTTATCAATTTCATCAATATAGATAATCCCGCTTTCTGCTTTTTTGACATCGTAATTAGCTGCCTGCAAAAGGCGTTGGACAATATTCTCCACATCTTCTCCGACATAACCCGCTTCCGTCAGCGTCGTCGCATCCGAAATAGCGAAAGGCACATCAAGCACTTTGGCTAACGACCGTGCTAATAAAGTTTTTCCAGACCCAGTCGGTCCAACCAGAAGGATATTACTTTTCTCCACCTCTACCTCGGAAAACTCAGGAGAAAGCTCTACCTTATCATCAACATTACCTCCGGTATCAAACGAAAGACGTTTGTAGTGATTATAAACCGCTACCGCCAAAACTCGCTTGGCGTGATCTTGACCAATCACAAAATTGTCCAAGGTAGCTTTAACTTCATAAGGCTTTAAAAGCTGAAACGTTGGTTTTTTATCTGCAGAAGAAGGTGCTTTAAGCTCACGATCTACGATCGTTTTACAGACCACGACACATGAATCACAGATATAGACCCCTGGGCCAGCGATCATTTTTTTGACCTCAGCCTGTGGTTTCCCACAAAAGGAACACAGTGTCATGCGTGATGATTTTGCCATTATAAATTATTTTGTATGAATTCCTTAGGAATCAGATTTTACGGCAGTAGAGGCGCCATTTGTATTTTCCAAGATCTGGTCAACCAAACCATAATCGACCGCTTCTTGGGCAGTCATGTAGTTATCTCGGTCTGAATCTCTTTCCAACTGCTCCGGTGTTTTGCCTGAATGCTTCGCTAAAATTTCATTCAACTGACGACGCCAGCGAATGATTTCCCTCGCTTGGATAGAAATATCCACTGCCTGTCCACCTGCACCACCTGATGGCTGGTGTATCATCACACGGCTATTAGGAAGAGCAAAACGCTTTCCCTTTGTTCCTGCGGCAAGAAGAACAGTCGCCATACTAGCAGCCTGCCCAACGCAATAAGTCACGATGTCACACGAAATCATATTCATGGTATCGTAGATCGCCATACCACCTGTCACAACACCACCCGGAGAATTTATATAAAGCTGGATATCCTTTTTAGGATCTTCCATCTGAAGAAAAAGCATCTGAGCAATCACAACATTGGCGACTCCATCATCGATAGGAGAACCAATGAAGATGATACGATCTTTCAACAGGCGACTGTAGATGTCCATGCTGCGCTCGCCTCGACCGGTATTTTCAATAACTATAGGAACGTAATAACTCACAAGAAAAAGGGTTTAATAATTGGAAATTTGAATCAGTTTTCAGCCGGTGAAACCGTAGCCTGATCAACAAGAAAATCAAGTGCCTTGTTAAAAACGATAGATTGTTGAATGGAGCGAACCCTGCCTTGATCCTTGGAAAGCTCTTTCGATAGCTTTTCTGGCTTCGTTCCAGTTTTCATAGCCTCCTGCATGATAACTCGACTCATATCCTCGTTGCTTGCCGATAGCTTCTCAGCTTCTGCAATTTTCGCCAAGATAAGCTGCATCTTAGCACGAATCGTAGCAGATTTACGGGCATTTGCATGCAGTTCATCCTTATTCTTTTCCATTTCTTCCTGGGGAACCCCCATACGAAGATTGCGCTCTACGACTTGTTGAAGAATGGACTGAGTCTCCGACTCAATTAAAGACTCTGGAATTGGGCATTCGACCATTTCCGCCAGTTTTTCAGAGGCTTGTTGCTTTAAAGATGAACGACCTTCGCTCTCCTTCCGATATTTCAAGCTACTCAAAATTTGCCCTTTCAGCTGATCCAGTGATTCAGTCTGATGCGCTTTGAGAAATTCATCATTTATTTCAGGAAGTAAACGCTCTCTCACTTCAAGAGCCTCCACTGAATAAACAGCTTTCTTTTCAGAAAGAACTTCCACTGAGAAATTCTTAGGGAATTCAATTTCAATGTCTTTTTTGTCCCCTACAGCCAAGCCCCCCAATTCCTTCGCTAATCCAGGAATGAGGCCTTCGCTGGTTCCAACTTCTTCCCATGTTTGAGGCATCTTACCATAAATCGGCTTATCTGGGGCAATCTCAACAATCGCTTTGCCGTCAATCGTTCCTTCTAGGCTGAATTTGAGATAATCACCATCCTGGCTAGCCCGTTCCACAGTCGTAAACTCGGCCTTTTCCTTGCGGAGACTTTCCACAATTTCATCAACCTCTTCGGCTTTGACTTCAACAGAGGGTTGCTCAAGCTTAAGTCCTTTATAATCAGGAAGTTCAAACTCTGGATTAATCTCAACCGTAAAGGTTAATTTCACCGATTGTCCAAGTGCAATCTCTGCATCGGAGACATTAATCAACGTAAGAACCTCGAGCTTTGATTCCTTCAAGCCATCACGATAAGCTTTCGACATTACTTTCTGCTTCAGTTCTTCCTGTATTTCTTTCTCGAAACGTTTAAGCACGAAATCTCGTGGAGCTTTACCAGGACGAAAGCCAGGGATCTTTGCCATCCGAACAAACTCGCCCGCTATAGCATCATGCTCCTGATCAATATCAGAGGCATCGAGTGTAACGACGATGTCTTTTCGTGTTTCGTTAATATCTTTTATGTCAATTTTCACAGTAATGAAATAGTCTATTTGGGCTTTCTCTAGAGAGAAACCGATAACCTTATGTACCCCCAAGCAGCGCGGTCAATGCAGAATACAGTGTATAAAACATTCGGAAAGGTCTTGCCCGGGATCATTCTCTCGCCTTTGTCTCATTCATATACAGATCGCGAAAAGTGCCTAAAAGCCCACCACAATACCCTCTACTCATCCTAGATACAGCTTCCGCCAAAATTTCTGTCGGGCTGCGCTTGAATCAATCCGATGCCGGAATCTGGTTTAACTCAGATGAAAAAGCTGGTGTCTCAATTTTCCGTGGCATCCAATTTTGCTTAGAAAAAAGCCCAATCCAGCTGGAAAATATTTTATCAATCATCTACTGCGAAGGCCCTGGTTCCATATTAGGAATCCGCACAGCGACGATGGCACTTCGAACATGGATTCATACAGCAGCCAGTCCTCTTTCCATCTATCGCTATAAAAGTCTATCATTGGCTGCGGCAGGCTTAGGCTTCAATAACACTGAAACGTCGCCCTTCAGTGTCATTCTCGATGCCCGACGTGGGCGCTGGCATACCTTGACCACTACCCAACAGGATTTTCTAGGAGAAATTAAAAGCATCGATTCGAATCAAGCCTCTCTTATTCCACATACAATTTTCTATCCCAAAGGATTTCCCCTTAAAACATCGCTTCCCTTCACCTATCAAGAATGCGACTATACTCCTAGCCTGCTTTCCAATACGGCCCTCCTTGAAAAAATTGTTCAGCAAACGATCTCTCCAGATGTATTTATCACCGGAGAAACAACTTATCAAAAGTGGACTCCTGAACTGACGACAAAACCCGGGTCCTCAATTAAACATGAATAAGCCATCACAGCTCCCATTAAGATGCTGGGCTGAGATCGATCTAGCCTGTCTGGAACGAAATATTGCGCTTATCAAGCAATCTCTTCCACCCGGCATACGCTATGTAGCAGTGGTCAAAGCAGATGCCTATGGACACGGAATACACCAATCCGTTGCACGGCTCATGCACAGCAAGACCGACCTTTTCGCAGTTGCCAACATTTCGGAAGCAGCGGCTATCCGTGAACTCGGCCCCGGGTGGCCAATCCTCCTTCTCAGTCCCTTGCTGCCCGATGAAGATAAATACCTCATCGATTACGACCTTATCCCCACCATTTCGAGTGAAGACGAAGTTCAACGATTTAACCGTTTAGGTGATAAGCTTGGTAAAAAAATATCGGTTCACATGAAAATCGATACAGGTATGGGGAGAGCTGGCGTCTGGCATTCAGCCGCACCAATGCTCCACGAAAAAATATGTCAATCAAACAACCTTTCTCTAGAAGGTATTTACACCCATTTTTCTTCGTCTGATTCAGATATCAAATACACAAAGAAACAAAGAGACCTTTTTTTGCGATTACTGGAATCCTTCAAAATATCCTCACAGAACGAGTTACTCATCCATACAGATAATAGCTCTGGAATCGAATCCTTCAACAAGGAAAGCCCCGTAAACGCAGTCCGAATCGGGTTACTTCAGTATGGAATACTTCCATACAGAGAATCAATTCTATCAGCAGTCAAAACAGAGAGTGTATTTAGTTTCCACACACGAATAGGATTAATAAAAAAACTACCAATTAAAACACCCATCAGCTATGGTCGTACTTTCACCCTAAAAAGAGACTCGACCATAGCCGTCCTAACAGCGGGATACGCCGACGGCATCCCTCGACTCCTCGCTAACCGAGGCTCGGTAATAATCAATGGCCGCCGATGCCCTATCCTAGGCAATATCACAATGGATCAAACGATTATTGATATCACAGACCTGGAACAAGCATCCGTAGGAGACCCTGTCACCCTATTCGGCAAAAGGGATAAAAACGAAATTGGCATCGCTGAATTCAGTCAGTGGGCTGAAACAATCCCCTGGGAAGTGCTCACCTCTATCTCCAAACGAGTCAGGAGAATCTATAAAACGGATCTAGGAGTATAGGCGCTTACCACAGCCCACCCAATCAGGATCGCTCGGCATAAAACCGATGGGCACCAATAATCGCTGTGACTCTCACCTCTTTCATCCAGGAAACATATTCTCCCTTAAGGGAGTAGTGTGTCGCACCCTTTGTTAAGTCAGTAAGGTGACCCGCATAGAGCTTATCAACTATTTTCAGGGCATTTTTCCATTCAGGATCGCGGGAGGCCTTTCGCACATGATCTGCATACCCCCTCTGGCCTGTTCTCCCTGTGGTTGCTTCATTCAGTGCTGAAAAAGCATAAGGTCGTTTCACAACTCCATAGAATCGAGCAGGATTCCCTTTCGCTCTGTTTTCGATCACATTTGCGACTGCGGTCATCCCGAAGGGACCTTCACTCGCAGCCTCCAAAATAAGACAAGCTGCTACGACCTGCCTTTCCCATGAATCGGGCTGATATGAACCAGCTTTCGCCCCTGCGGTGAGGCTACAAGCCCCAAACAGAAAAGACAAAAAAACTGTTATTCGATAATACATGAAAAAAACCTGAATTACATGAAAACAAGATCAGTCAATGATTATCTTCGGTCAATTTTTCCTCAAATATAGAAAAACTCACCAAAACAGAATTGAGTAAAACTACTTACCGATGCAATGAGCCTCAAATCCTATTTTTCTTAACTTATTTATAGCCAACAGATTACGTCCATCGAAAATAAAAGCTGGTTTCATCATATTGTCATAAAGTCTCTGAAAATCAAGAGACTTAAACTCATCCCATTCGGTCAGAATTGCAATCGCATGTGCATCTTTAGCTGCTTCATACGGATCATCACTCACGGACACTCCACTCGAACCTAACGCCTCTACAATCCGCTCCTCCCCTACTTGAGGATCATAAATTGAAACTTGAGCCTGTTCCTCCAACAGATCTCTACAGACATAAATCGCCGCAGATTCCCTCGTATCATTCGTGTCTTTTTTGAAAGCAAATCCAAAAATCGCAATTTTCTTATCAGACACCGTATTAAAGAGTGAACGAACGATTTTCTGCCCAAACCGTTTTTTCTGCCAATCATTCATTTTAATGACCTGATTCCAGTATTCAGCAACCTCTGGTAATCCAAAGTGTTCGCTTAGATAGACGAGGTTGAGAATGTCCTTTTGAAAACAAGACCCACCAAATCCTACAGAGGCTTTTAAAAACTTTGGGCCAATCCTTGAATCTCGCCCAACAGCAAACGCTACTTCATCCACGTCCGCTCCCGTTGCTTCACACAAAGCAGAGATAGAGTTAATACTAGAGATCCTTTGCGCCAAAAAAGCATTCGCCACTAATTTAGAGAGTTCCGAAGACCATAAGTTTGTCGTGATGATACGATCACGCGTAACCCATTTCTCATAAATTGAAACGAGAGTTTCAATTGCCGTATTCCCTTCGGGCGTCGCCACATCACCTCCGATCAAGATTCGATCGGGGTTTTCTAAGTCGGCCATAGCGGTCCCCTCCGCAAGAAACTCCGGATTCGAGAGAACCTGAAACTCAGCGCCATTTGAATTGGTCTTTAAAATTTTCTTGATCGATTCAGCGGTCCTCACCGGGATCGTCGATTTTTCGACAATTATTTTCTTACCCGTATGAACGACTGAAGCGATGCGTCGGGCGCACAACTCTACAAACTTTAAATCTGCCGCTCTCCCAGCTCCCACTCCATATGTCTTGGTTGGCGTATTAACTGATACAAAAATGATATCAGCCCTGAGAATCGCTTCATCAATTTCGGTTGAGAAAAAGAGATTCTTTCCTCTGGTCGATTGAACAACCTCATTCAGCCCCGGTTCAAAAATCGGCAATTCACTTGAGTTCCACTTAGCAATCCTCTCCGCATTGATATCAACAACCGTCACTTCAATCGAAGGGTTTTTATGGGCAATCATAGCCATAGTAGGTCCTCCCACATAGCCTGCACCAATACAGCAAATATTCATAACATCGTAAAAGTAATCAGTTTACCAAAAATAGAGTCCTATAAGTATTGTGATAACGAATCGAGATCTTAGGTAAGCTGCAACGACATTCTAAAACACCGTTATCCTATTCAGAAGAAGTCCTTTGCTGTTTTCACAAAACGAGTGGCCGCCTCCACCATTTCTCGCTTATTTAAGACTCCAAAGCTGAGGCGTACATAATCAAAGCATTGCATTGTGTTCCCATAGCATAAATCGCCCGGAATATACATCACCTCATTACAACAACATGCTTTCCAAAACGCTGATTTCATTCGAGTATCTAGGCTATTCGGAGCTTTCAACCACAAATAAAGCCCCCCTAAAGGTATTCGCCATTTCCAACCAATTTCCACTAAACCTTCTTCACACAAGGCCGTGTGTAAAACCTTCATCTTTTCAGAATAAACCCGGCGAATAAGGCCTAGTTGACGATCAATTCCGCCATCCAAAAAAACAGTCTCTAGAATTGCTTGCGTAAAATTACTGGAGCCAAAGTCATGATGCCCTTTCAACCACAATATTCGCTTCAGCCATTCTTGATCCGTACAAAAACCAGATCCAATCTTCAATCCCGTCGCAAAAGGCTTGGTCAACGTAGCCAAATAAAGGCAGGAGATCCCGTTAAAAGCATCTAATGAAACCACACTTCGAGCAGGATATTCTGTCTCGAAATAAAGATCCCTATAAGCAGCATCTTCAATCACCGCAATGGGTTCATCCAATCGTTGTAAAAGCTCCCCTAGTTTTACCTTTTCAGCTTCACTACGAGACTCGCCCGATGGATTTGAAAAATAGCTAACCAAATAAACAGCTTTTACCCGATTAATTTCACCCGACTGCTTCATCGCAATCAATTCTCGTTCAAATGACTGATGATCAATCATGCCAGCTTCATCTATCGGCAAAGGTCGAGCTTCTACTCCCTGCCCCTTTAGCATCTCCAGATAGACAAAATAACTCGGCGATTCGACAAAAACAATATCTCCCATATCGCACAAAACCTGAGTCGCTAGAAACAAAGCCTGCTGAGAACCATTCGTCATAAAGACTTTTTTAGAGTCCTCTTTACTAAAGGGAACTCCATCCTGCTCCATTAAGCGCTTAGCTACCTGCCGACAAAGCTCCGGACGACCTTGATTAGGTCCATACTGGAGACACTCAGGTAATCCTGGTCGACTCAAAAGATCCTTAACCGCATTTCCGACATCTAAAACTGGAAGCGTATGACTATCAGTAAACCCTGCCGCCAAACTGAGAATATTTGGATTCTCTAAAGCAGTCGTCATGACACTAGCGATCGCTGAAGGCTTCAGCTTTTGACCAACCCTTGAATATGAAACCTTTCTAGTGGAAAAACACATGATACTAAAAGCCCGATCCCAACAGAGTCTTCTCGTTGTCGCAAGGCATTGAATGACAAAAAAGCTGATGCCTAGGACATCAGCTTTTGAAAAAAAAGAAGATCTTTAAAAAAATCTACGCAGGTGTATGGGCAGAATCAACAGGAGGAGGTAACGTATCCGGATTATCTTTGTCAGATGAAATTTTCGGTTCAACATCCTCTTTTTTCTCCTTTGACGAAGCCGCTGGTTCCTGACGAATAACCTCCGATCGAATTTCTCCAAATTCAATAATTTCACTCACATGCTTACCTTCCAAAGTTTCGTATTCAAGTAGCGATTCTGCAATCAAGTTTAAGGCCTCACGCTTCTCTATGATTAGCTCCGTCGCACGCGCATACTGCTCGTCGATAAGCTTTTTGATTTCAGAATCAATACTCATCGCTGTCGACTCACTGACATTTTGACTCTTTCCGATATCACGACCGAGGAAAACCGTATCCTGATTATCTCCAAAGGCAATTGGCCCAAGAGGGCTCATTTCCCACTCACAAACCATTTGCCGAGCCAGCTTTGTTGCCATTTTAATATCACCTGAAGCACCACTGGTAATATCCCCAAGAACAATTTCCTCTGCGATTCGCCCACCCATAAGACAGGCTAACTGGATTAACATCCGGCGTTTTGCATAGTTATAAGTATCTTTCTTAGGAATAAACATCGTACTCCCTAAGGAGCCTCCACGAGGAATGATTGTTACCTTATGAACAGGAAGATCTCCATCATCAAGGAGGGCCTGCACCAAAGCGTGTCCCGCTTCATGATACGCGACAATCTTCTTATCCTCATCGTCCATGATACGACGGCGCTCCCGACCAAATTGCACCTTATCTTTGGCATCTTCAATATCGATAGGTTCAATCGTCTTCTTATTTCGACGGGCCGCCATCAACGCGGACTCATTCAGAAGATTCGCCAAATCAGCTCCCGAAAGACCAGGTGTACCTCTCGCAATAGTCTTAAGATCTACCGTATCCGCAAGTGGCAGTTTCTTTGAGTGAACCTTAAGAATCTCCTCGCGGCCAATCAAATCAGGTAAATCGATATAGACCTGACGATCAAAGCGTCCTGGACGCAACAAAGCACTATCCAATACATCAGGCCGGTTCGTCGCCGCAATAATGATAACACCTTCGTTCGCATCAAATCCATCCATCTCGACCAAAAGAGAATTCAACGTCTGCTCACGCTCATCATTTCCACCACCTAGGCCAGCTCCACGCTGGCGACCGACAGCATCAATCTCACCAATAAAAACCAAACAAGGCGCATGCTTTCGCCCCTGCTCAAACATATCCCGAACACGACTTGCGCCGACACCGACAAACATTTCCACAAAATCAGAACCACTGATAGAAAAAAACGGAACATCTGCTTCTCCTGCCACTGCCTTTGCCAGAAGAGTCTTACCAGTCCCCGGAGGCCCCACCATCAAAATACCCTTAGGGATACGAGCTCCCATTTTTTGAAACTTTTTAGGATCTCTTAAAAATTCAACGACTTCACCTACCTCTTCCTTTGCTTCATCACAACCGGCAACACTTTTGAAGCTCAGCCTTTCTCTATCGCGAGTTAACATCTTAGCTCGACTTTTGCCAAAACTCATCGCTCCTCGGCCCGCATTCTTCAGCTGCCGAACAAAGAGAAAGTACAGCAATCCGATAATAAGGACAAACGGGAGCATACTGAAAAGAAACTGAGTCAGAAGCGTACTGGCACGTGCTTCCTTGAAAACGCTCGTCTTTTGCAACAAAGCGAAATTTTCATCCGTTAAACGCCCTTCAGCTCGAAACGGAATACTTTCCGCTCCACTTCTTTCTGGATTCTTAATTTTTCCGGTTAACACAACCCAATCTTTTCCACCAGTAGGATCCGATTTGATTGCTCCCTCAGAAACATCACCGCCTTGAGCCGCCTCAATAACAGTTTGAATATTCATAGCCTTCCCTTTTCCAGCGGATCCTGGATTGAAATACCAGAGAGCCACAATGGACGCAAAGATTGCCAGCCAAATAACCAGAACCTTCGGCTGAAGCCGTTCTGGAGGTGAATTTTTAAGCGAGTTACGCTTGTTGTTATTTTCGTTGTCCGCCATGGAATTCGATTAAATTAGAAATTGAAGATGAAAAAGCGTAAAACTTAGACGAGATAAGTCAATTGCACCGCCCTTTTAGTGGATTGTTTGATTCGATATAAATGTGATGGGGGGAAATATGGACACCATATGAGTCGCCCAGAAGCAAGACAAACAATGGGCAATTGATGCCGCTTCTTCACCGGAATCTTCTTATTTGTAAAAAGATCCTGCAACTTGGCTGTTCCTGGACTACCTAAAGGCTGATAAGCATCTCCATTTCTCCATTCTCTGACACAGAAAACAGGCTCAGCTTTCATCCCCAAAGCTAAAAAAACGGTTTCAGAAGGACAAAACTCTCCAGCTAAAATTTTCGCCCGCAAGGCATCGTCGACCTCAACAGCTTTAGCCACTATTCTCTCACTCTGGTCTAAGCACTGAACTTCCCCGCCCAAAACCAATTTTTTTTCGAGCCATTTAGCTTCCTCTATTGAAGGAGAGATGAGACGAATCACGCGATCCTCATACTCCAGAAAAGAAGAAGAGCCAAAACTCTGCTGCCCTTTACGCCCATTCATCATTTTTTGAATAAGCTCCTCAACAGCAAGACGGCCCAGTGCACCTCCCTGTTTCAAAGAGCCAATCCAAACCTGAAGCGCTCTTCGATACAGAGCCTTCGGTTTATCTTTTAACAGGCCCAAATCAAGAGGTTCCTCCGGATCAATCTTTCCAACCAACTCAAACAACCACTCGTTAAGAGCTTCGTCTTCATCCTCAAGAATTTGTCGCGACGTGGACAAACCATCAAATAGATCTTGAGGAGAAGCAACTTCCCAAGCAGGAATAACCGTATTTCGGATCCGGTTTCGAAAATAAAGAGCCTCTTCATTAGACGAATCCTCTCTCCACGAAATACCACAATTCTGAAGAGCCAATACGATCTCTGATCTTCGCAAATCCAGCAGAGGACGTAGATGAATAAATCCGTTTGTCGCCGCCTGAACAGGACGAGGAGATGCCATACCAGCGGAACCACACCCCCTCGAGAGCCTCATTAACAACGTCTCAGCAACATCATTCAAGTGATGTCCAAACACGAGCGTTCGCCCCTTCTCCTTTTTTAAGACTTTATGAAAAAAACAAACCGAGCAATCCTCGCTTCCGCTTCACTCGGAGAGTCACTTGGTTTCATTTCCCACTTATCTGAAATAAAACCACACCCCAGCTCCTCCGCCATTTTTTTGACAAATACCTCATCTCCCTCCGAATCCGCCCCTCGAAGGTCATGATTAAAATGCAAAATTCGGAGTTTTTTTTTCAGCTCGGGGAAATGAGTCCAGAGAAGCAACAACACACAAACAGAATCAGCTCCACCGGAACAAGTAATACCCACAGCCTCTCCTTCTTTCAAATCCTTCAAAAAACCGAGAACCTTGGGATGCAGCCTCTCTGCCGGAAGCCTTTCCGCTAACTTCCGAGCCTTCAATACCCATTCTGTCTGTTCAGCCATCTTTGATATACCCAAGGCTAAACAAGCATTTTTGGCCAGGCCTAGGTTCTTTATACCCTAGAGATAAAGTCTTTACCAAACCATTTAGTCAATTCGGATGGAACTTTTACGCGACCATCTTCTTGTAGATTATTCTCCAAAATAGCCGCCAAAACACGAGGAATAGCCAAAG
>JAESUN010000136.1 GCA_016763045.1 Opitutaceae bacterium
ACAAATGATTTGCCAATAATCTTCGCTCCCGTGCGACTTTCCAGTGCATCCAGTTTTGGGCCTAACTTTCCAACGAGCGCATTAAAAAGCTTTGATTGCGCATTATCTGTCAAAATCACGCTTGAGATAACAGCTGGCGCCTGCAGCGCCTCTCCTGTTCGGGGATAATCCCCATACTGCAGTTTATAGCTCTCTAATGCTGTGGCCAATACCCCCAGCTCCCCTTTGGCTTGAACAATCTTCGCTCGCTTCTGCACACCGCTGAAAAGACCAAATGAGAGAGTCGCCAAAACCACCATCGCTGCCATCACAAAGACCAATTCAACCAAAGTAAACCCTCTGGGAGAGTCACCTGCCGGACAGGGTCTTTCTACGCATAGGTGTTTTGAGTTCTGATCAAAAGGCATCATCTCTATGAAAGAGGTATCACCTCAGTGCGCAAGCTTCACTCTAGGATATCATTTTTAATCCATCCATCGCCCCGAGGTACTACCTTAGACATGATCCTGTCCAAAACCGATTCCCGGACACGATCTACAAAAAAAGGCCGGACTCTGCACACTGTGCAAGAATCCGGCCCAAAGTTTCGTAAGGTAATTATCCCTTATCCTGCAGAAGACTCTCGATAACCGTACGGTCCTCTAGGGTAGAAGTGTCTCCCTGGATCTCCCGACCCGCTGCAATATCCTTCAGAATACGACGCATGATCTTACCACTACGCGTTTTCGGTAACGCTGGCGCAAAGCGAACGGAATCCGGACGTGCTAACGCACCAATCTCCTTGGCCACGTGAGCTCGAATAGCTTGTCTCAATTCTTCCGTCGGTTCGATTCCGACCTTGAGTGTCACAAAAGCAACGATCGCTGAGCCCTTTAACTCATCAGGACGACCGACCACTGCCGCTTCCGCAACAGCCGCATGACTGACCGCAGCGCTTTCAAGCTCTGCCGTACCCAGACGATGACCTGAAACATTCAAAACATCATCGATACGACCAACGATCCAGAAATAACCATCCTTATCCTGGCGGCATCCATCTCCACAGAAATAGATCCCCTTGTACTCGCTCCAATACTGATCCTTGTAGCGTTTATGATCACCCCACAAGGTTCTCAACATCGATGGCCATGGTTGTGTCAGCACCAGCTTGCCACCTGAATTCCTGGGCACTTCTTTCCCCTCATCATTAAAGACTTTTGGGACAACACCGAAAAACGGCAATCCAGCGGAGCCAGGTTTCATCGACATGGCACCCGGTAACGTCGTAATCATGATCGCACCGGTTTCGGTCTGCCACCATGTATCTACAATAGGACAACGACCGTTTCCGATTACCTTGTGATACCATTTCCAGACTTCCGGATTAATCGGTTCACCCACAGTTCCCAGTAACCGAAGAGAAGAAAGATCATGCCTTTTCACATACTCATCCCCCCAACGCATGAAAGCTCTAATAGCTGTCGGAGCTGTATAAAAAATACTGACCTTATGTCGGTCGATAATAGACCAGAACCGATCTGGCTCAGGTTGATTGGGAGCACCTTCATAGACGAGAGAGGTCGCTCCATTACTGAGAATACCGAAAACCACGTAGCTATGACCCGTGATCCAACCCACATCCGCCGTGCACCAATACGTATCGTTTTCTTTTAAATCGAAAACATACTTGGAAGTCATGGTCACTCCCAAGAGATAACCAGCAGTCGTATGCAAAACGCCCTTCGGTTTACCGGTACTACCACTGGTATAGAGAATAAATAACGGCGTTTCGCTATCAAATGCTTTGGCCTTATGTTTAAAGTCAGCCGTCGCCATCAAATCGTGCCACCAAAGATCGCGCCCCTTCTTCATCGTGACCTTGTTTTCTGTTCTCTTTAGAACAATCACCTTCTCGACAGATGGAGCTCCCTTCCCTTTCAGAGCACGATCGACCTTTTCTTTCAGCTCAATCACTTTGCCACGACGCCAGCCTCCATCGGCTGTGATAATAATTTTAGCCTGGCAGTCGTTCACTCGATCCTTGATCGATTCCGAACTAAAACCACCGAAGATAACCGTATGGATCGCCCCGATGCGAGCACAACTAAGCATCGCAATAGCAGCCTCAGGAACCATCGGCATGTAGATCGCAATACGATCTCCCTTTTTAACACCTAGGCTCTCCAGTGTATTCGAAAATTTACAAACCTCCTGATGAAGCTGCTTGTACGTAAGAGTACGAACATCCCCTGGTTCACCTTCAAAAATAATCGCCGCCTTATTTTCACGCACCGTCCCAAGATGACGATCCAAGCAATTTTCCGCTAAATTAAGCTTCCCACCCACAAACCATTTGGCAAAAGGAGCCTTCCATTGAAGCACTTTCTTCCAAGGCTTTCGCCAAACCAGAAGTTCTTTTGCTTGTTTTGCCCAGAATCGCTCAGGAGCATTGACAGATTCATTATAAAGCCTACGGTAGGCGGCCAAACTACCAATTTCAGCTTGGCTCTTAAATTCGGGCGAAGGCAAGAATTTGCGGCTTTCCCGAGCAACTGAGGTAATATTTTTATTCGTCATCAATTCCTTTGTTTTGGATTTAAGAGGGGTAAAAAAATGAACTTCATGGGCATTAATTTCAGAGGGGTCAAGTCTTGTAGGTAGTTTTAAGTCATTTGATTTCAAAAATCACAACTGTGTGCACTCGAAAGAATGTCCGATTGTGGAGTCAGATGCCTCCCACGTCCAGTCAGGCGAATATACATTCACCTGAACGGATTCATTGATACTTTATACACTACTAAATGGAACAGGAAAATACCGAAAGCACTTCCCCCGACAATAAAATCACCGTCGAAGGAATCCTTGAAATTACAAAAAATAAGACAGGACAGCTACTGGTCCCAAAAAACAACGGGAGAACTCGCAATTCGGATGCGTTTATTCCCCGTGAGGTGATTCGGAGGTTCAGACTGAAACCAGGGAGCCATATCGTTGCCTCCGCGATTCCCGATAAACGCTTTCCAAACCCCAAAGTCCGCTTCATCGAATCCGTTGATGGCATGAGCCCAGAAGACCGACGTAATGTACCCGATTTTAAAGAGCTAACAACCATTACGCCTGAAGAGCAGATAAAGCTGGAAACCAAAGACAGTCGGATGACCGTCAGGGCGATGGATTTGTTTTGCCCAGTCGGAAAAGGTCAGCGGGGACTGATAGTCGCCCCACCCCGCACAGGGAAAACCACTCTTTTACGGGATATCGCTATCGGTGTAGCCGAAAACCATCCCGAATGTCACGTAATGATGCTTCTGGTCGATGAACGTCCTGAAGAAGTCACAGATATGAGACGGAATGTTCCTGCTGAAGTTTGGGCTTCCTCCAATGATGAGCAACTCGAAAGCCATTTACGAATCTCCAATATAGCCATCGAACGGGCTAAACGAATCGCTGAAACCGGAAAGGATGTCGTCCTTCTCCTCGATTCGATTACTCGCCTAGCTCGCGCGCACAACTCAAGTAAGCGTGGTGGAGGCCGCACAATGAGTGGTGGTCTGGACATCCGAGCCTTGGAAAAACCACGTCAACTCTTCGCAGCAGCTCGAAAATTGGAAGAAGGCGGCAGCCTAACGATCATCGCTTCTGCTCTGATTGAGACGGGTAGCCGGATGGACGAACTCATCTTCCAGGAATTTAAGGGAACAGGAAACATGGAAATGGTCCTCGACCGAAAAGTGGCTGATATGCGTATCTGGCCTGCCATAAATATTGCGGCTTCAGGCACCCGTCGCGAAGAGCTACTTATCAGCGAAAAGGATCTGGAGAATATTCACTTTTTCCGCCGTGCCCTGGTTCCGCTTAAAATAGAAGATGCCGCAGAAACCATGATCACTCGTCTCTCCAAGACAAAAACCAACAAAGAATTCCTCGAATTAATCTCCCGATAATCTACCCCAAAACAGCTTCAACAAACTCAAGAAGAGTGAACTTATCACAAATTCAAAAAATTCACACTTGAGTAGTCATAGATAAACCTAAACAACAGAACCCTTTCCGGAATAAGCTATTCTGGAAAAATAGTTCGCAACACCTTAAGTCCCATAAATGGAAAGTTTCTCCGAACAGTGTCTGGACATGGCCAAGTCAATTCTTGGACATAACCTAGATTCAATTAATCAAGACGGTACTATCTCCCCAGTTCCCGGTGAAGTATCTCGCTCCGATGAGCCTGGCCACGCAGCCTTGGCCCTCGGCGAATATTACCGTGCAACCGGAGAAACCTCGGTCAACGATCTCGATTTAATCGACCTCACTGCTCGAACCATTACAGCTCAAGCATTTCAAGAGCCTATCTGTGAAAACGGGGTGGCCTACGCTTCATTGGGGCTACTTTCCTTTGGCCCATCCAAGGAACGAAATGCCGTCTGGGAACGCCTCGTCGACCCAACACGCGAACAACTAGACAAACTTCTACTGAATCGCAGTGACTACAACAACCACTGGCAAGCCTTCAATGTAGCCAAAGCGGTTGCTCGGTTCAGCCTAGGACTTTCCAAGAAAGATGAAACGGGACGTTTGATCGAACGCTTTATCAGTCGTATCCAACAGACCAGTTCAAACGGCTTTTTCGATGATGATCCTGATGGTTTCGGTGGCTCTTTCAGCCTCTATGGGGTCATGAGTTTCGTCTTCATTCGTCAAGCATTACAGCTTCATAGTAATCAGGCTCTTCGAGACAGAAAGCTCCCCAGCCTGAGAACTTTCGGTGAAAAATACATTAAAATGATGCCTGACCTCGTCCGCCACGATGGACAGGGATGGGCTTTCGGAACGCATTCCGGTGCCTATGGTCAGATGCACTGTATCAGTCTTCTCCTTCAAGGTTTCCGTGATAACTGGATACCAGCTGGACAAGAAAAGAAATATTTCGATATTCTTCGTAGACTCTTTCACTACTTCTTCGTCACTTATCTCGACCAAGAACACGGCTTTCTCGTTGTTCAGGATGAAGAAAGAACCGCTGCGGCCAACCATACGACACGTATGGCAAACTTCGATGCCGCACGTTATCTTTGCCAATGGTCACGTCTCGCTCGTGAGATAAAATCTCCAGAAGCCACACCTCCAGAATCCGCACGGACAGCTGGACGATTTGTCATCTTCGATAAATCCAACAAAAAAGAACAAGGCCTCTTTCTCTATAGAGATCCTTCTTCTGGCCTACAGATCCAACTTCCATTGATCAGTGCTGCAGGCGAAGTGACTGCCGACAACTTGGCCTTCCCCCACTCTCCAGGCGTTTTTGATTGGCCGAATAACGAATATCTGCCCGTCATGGTTCCGGAGTTAACCTTCGGTGATGATGTGTTTGTCCCTTCCTACTATGGACGCCGTTGCGTGACAGGATTGGGTATGCGAAACTCCTTTTACTTCCGTTACGAACAACCAGAGCTGATCACCACAAACGAAAAGATCATCCCAGGGATTGGCAGCTGCAGGATTAATTGGACCTTTGCCGGAAATAAAGTAACCAGTGAATTCATTTATACGGTTAAAACTCAGATTGAGCTGACAAAATTCCGCTATTGTTTGGCCATCGGGAGTCCCCATTCCCGCTACCGCTTGGATAGTACTCCGATGCTCGGACAAGAAGGTCTTCGCTGTATGGTTCAGAAAGATGATTTCCAAGGTACTTGGCTCGAAACGGATGTTGTGACAAATGACAAAAAGTATCGAACAAACTACGGGAATATTCACTATATTCAAACACTTGAAAGAAGTCATCCACTCATCATGCGCCCCGGACAAACCTACCGTTTCACCGTCACCTTTGAACCGGATATTATCCCCGCAGGAAACTAATTGAGTTCTGATTCAGTTTTTTTCTGAAAGCTAAGGGTGAGAAAATCTCTTCTCCCCCTCACTTTGGGATGCGTTCATTGAAGTAAAGCCGACCAAAATCTCCGTTTGCCTTTTCCTCAGAGTTTGAGGAATTTCTTTTAACCATGCTCTCCAAACGTATCATTCCCTGTCTTGACGTAACCGATGGTCGTGTCGTTAAAGGTGTTAAATTTCAGGAACTACGTGATGCAGGTGATCCTGTCGCCTGTGCAAAGGCCTACGATGAGCAAGGAGCTGATGAACTTGTTTTACTCGATATTACCGCATCCAGTGATGGGCGTGAAATCATGCACAAGGTCGTCGAAGAAACAGCCTCTCAGTGCTTCATGCCTCTCACCGTTGGTGGTGGTTTACGCACCCTCGATAATATTGTCCACATGCTCCACTCTGGAGCGGACAAGGTGAGCCTGAACTCCGCCGCTATCGCAAACCCCGATTTGATTAAAAGCGCAGCTCTCAAGTTTGGGAATCAATGTATCGTGGTGGCCATCGATGCCAAAAAGGAACCCGGCGAAGACAGATGGAGAGTCTACACTCATGGAGGCAGACGTCCAACTGAACTGGATGCTGTCGAATGGGCCCGTCGAGCCGTTTCACTCGGTGCCGGGGAAATCCTCCTGACTAGTATGGATCAGGACGGGATGAAAGACGGCTATGACATCGAATTAACACGCCGGTTTTCCGACGCAGTCGAAGTCCCCATCATCGCATCTGGTGGAGCCGGAACACTACAACATATGGTCGATGTCCTCGAAGAAGGTCGAGCCAGCGCAGTGCTCGCCTCATCTATTTTTCATTTTGGCACCTTTACCATTGGACAAGCCAAAGAGTATCTAGCGAAAAATAATATCCCGGTCAGAAAGTAACCCTTTCGATTTAAAGAGCTGGATTAGCAGCCTCAGACTTTTCTTCCTGCTTTTTCTCCGCACCCTCTTCATCTGCTTCATTCGGGCCGAGCAATAATCCAAGTTTACTCTGGATCTCTATAAAAAAGCGGGTTGATAAGTCACCTGCTGGAATTTTGTAATCTTTTTTACTCTTAATATGGTAGTAAGCCTGCCAAGCCCCATCTTTGCTGACACCGCGATTGCGCAGAATGCGTTTCCGCTCCAACATCAATCCAAGAAATTGAAGCAACTGAGCATTTTCGGACTCCTCATCAGAACCTGAATCACACAATTCGATAAAGAGGTTTTCCGCCGTTAACTTCAGGGCCCGTTCCTCACTGCCCGCAGGCTCTTTCGTAACATAGGTCAAATACCACCGACACAATATTTCTCTGTCTGAAGTAAAACTCTCTTCCGCTGAGGCTTTGAGATCGATGCGGGCGACCTCTCCACTTTCTTCCTCCACAAGACAACAAAGGAGTTGTTCGCCTTCCAAAAAAGCCTCCCCTGTCACATGACAAGTTGATGAAAGAGATTGAAGATGTAATTCCATACGTCGTTATTTATTTACTTCCATCCTGACTGGAAGCTAGCAAAATCTGCGATCAACAAATGACTAAAGGACGATTTATTGCAATCGGAGATGTTCATGGATGCGTTGATGAACTCGCGGCACTCATCGAAAAGCTAGAGATAAAGCCGGAAGATCAAATCATTTACCTAGGAGATCTCGTCAACAGAGGTCCAGACAGCCATGGAGTCATTTCCATAGCTCGAAAGACTGCTACAGTCGCCATCATGGGCAACCACGAACAGCGACTACTCAAATACCGGAAAAAAGGATCCAATAGTACCCTTTCCTCCAACGAGCAAAAAACGTTCGAACAATTGACGCCCAAGGACTGGAAGTTCATCGAACAGATGATTCCCACCTACTATGTCCCCGAAATTGATACAGTCTTTGTTCACGGTGGATTCCTCCCTCAAAGAGCTTGGCAAGACCAGCCACTCTCCATCATCACCAACATTCAAGTATTGGTTGAAGGAAAGAAACCGGCCAAGCGAAGGGACTATCCAGAGGCTCCTTATTGGGCCGACTTTTGGGAAGGGCCTCCCTTTGTGGTATATGGTCATACACCGCGTGATGAAATTTATAAAAAACCTCAGTCCATTGGTATCGATACTTCCTGTGCTGGCGGCGGAAAATTGACAGCTTACTGCCTTCCAGGAAAAGAAATAGTACAAGTCCCCTCAGCTCGGGAATATTATCCGAGAAATGGCTCCAAAACGAGATAAAGCCTTGTCCTTGCCTCCTTCCTATACAGACTTGCAGAATGCCAAATGGCCCTGGAGAAAACACTCCTCTTAACGAAGCGGTCGCGCTTCTAGTCCTGGATATCCAAGGGGCCTTCCTCCCTGTTATCCACGAGAGCAATACCTTTTTGAGCCGGTGTGCCTTTGCCATCGAAGCCTCTCGTGTTTTTGGCATTCAGACATTCTTTACCGAACAAGTTCCTGAGAAACTCGGACGAAGCCATTCACATCTCATTCAATTGGCAGATAATCCTGAGATTTTTCACAAAACAGCCTTCTCTGCTTTCCGAGCAGAAGGACTGGAAGAGTATTTAAAAAAGCATGGGATCTATCATCTCTTGATCATTGGACTGGAGATACCCGTCTGTGTCTACCAAACGGTTTTGCAAGCAATTGACCATGAAATCGACGTCACCCTTTTAAGTGATTGCCTGGGTTCGCGTCGGCCACAGGACACACCGGCTGTCCTTTCCAGTTTGGCACAAATGGGCTGTAATATTCTGCCCTCCGAAGCTGTTTTTTACAGCCTTCTGGGCGACACAACGCATCCCGATTTCAAGTCCTATACAGAGCTTGTCAAAAAATACTCGAAGGACATTGAGATGAAAGACGAACCTCCTCGCTTGTCCATACCACAGAGAAAAAATTCTCAAAAAACAAGAGGGAAAGAACGAAACAAAAACGATCAACAATCCTCTTCAAAAACTTCGCAGACAGAAGCCCTATCCCCTCAAAGCTCACAATCAAGAGCCAAACAAAACCAAGGATCTAGAAGAAAAAGTGATCAGGGAAGAACCA